>DATEEB010000218.1:0-4832 GCA_035281345.1 Rhizomicrobium sp.
CGCGCCGGAAGGCGGCGGCAAGGACGTGTTCGTGCACGCCACGGCCGTGGAAGCGGCCGGCATGCGCTCGCTGAACGAAGGCCAAAAGGTCTCGTTCGACATCGTGCCGGATGCGCGCGGCGCCAAGGCGGCGAACCTCAAAGCCGTCTAATACGGTTGCGAAGTTTACGGATAAGGACCGGTGGAGAAATCCACCGGTCCTTCATTCTTTTGGTCGCGCCGGCCGGCGGCCATGAGCGTACAAGCTGTCACTCCGTTCCATAAATTGTTCCACCGGTTGCGATGCTGTGGCAGGGTGCGCGCCCATGCGCCTTGCCCTCATCCTTGTTCTTCTCACGGCCGTGATGGTGTCGGCGCCGGCCGAGGCCGCGCGCAAGGCCAAGGCCATCGCCAAGCTCGTCAACCGCGAGGGCAAAGCCGTGGGCACCGTCACTTTCGATGCCTTGAACCACGGCGTGCTTGTCACCTTCGATCTGAACGGTTTGCCGCCCGGCGCGCATGGTGTTCATCTGCACATGGCGGGCAACTGCGACGCCAAATCCGGCTTCACCGCCGCCGGTCCGATCCTGAGCCTGGTGCCGGGCAAGCGGCATGGCTATCTGGCGCAAGGCGGCCCCCTGACGGGCGATCTGCCCAACCAGTTCGCCGGGGCCGATGGGCGGCTGCGGGCCAGTGTGGTGACGGCGAGCTTCACCCTGGGCAACGGCAAGCGCTCCATCTTCGACCGCGACGGGGTGGCGATCATCCTCAACAGCCGCGGCGACGATTACCGCACCCAGCCCCTGGGCAATGCCGGGGACCGGATCGCCTGCGGCGTGGTGGTGCGGACGGTGGGGCCGGCGCCGCGGCCGCACCTCCTGCCAAACCGCCCCAAGGCGAAAGAATCCTAGTAAAGACAGCCGGGTAGTCACCCACGCGCCCCCATGACATTATCTGCGCCGCCATGGGCCTGGAAAAACCCCAAACACTCGCCTTAAAGGACTTGATCGACGCGGACGCCCTGCGCCGCGGCCTGAGTGCGCTCGGCACGCAGAACGGCGATACCGGCGCCTTACGCCAGGCGGGGTTGGCGCTGATCAAACAGGCGTTCCAGGATGCCCGCGACAAGGTGAAATATGCGGTGGAGAAGGAAGGCCTGCCCGGCCTGCCCGCCGCCCGCGCCCTGTCGCAGCTGCAGGACACCATCATCCAGGTGATCTACGACTTCGCCACCCAGCAAGTGTACCGTCCCAAAAACGCGTCCGGCGGCGAACGCATCGCGGTGGTTGCCACCGGCGGCTATGGCCGCGGCGAATTGGCGCCAGGCTCCGACATTGATCTGCTGTTCGTGCGGCCCTTCAAGCAGACCGCTTGGGGCGAAAGCGTCATCGAATTCATTCTCTACATGCTGTGGGATCTGGGCCTGAAGGTCGGCCATGCCACGCGGAGTCTGGCGGAAAGCGTGCGGCTGGCCAAGCTGGACGTCACCATCCGCACCGCCGTCTTGGAAGCGCGCTTCCTGTGGGGCGACCAGAGCCTGTACGAGGAACTGCGCAAGAAATTCTGGGCCGAGGTCGCCACCGGCAATGGCCGCAATTTCGTCGAGGCCAAGCTGGTGGAGCGCAAGGAGCGCCACGCCCGCCAGGGCGAAAGCCGCTATCTGGTCGAGCCCAACATCAAGGACGGCAAAGGCGGCCTGCGCGACCTGCAGACCCTCTATTGGATCGGCAAATATCTCTATCACGTCGATGACGCCGCCGACCTGGTGGAACACGGCGTCTTCACCCGCGAGGAATACCGCATCTTCCAGAAGGCGGAAGCCTTTTTGTGGAATGTGCGGGTGCATCTGCATTACCTGCTTGGCCGCGCCGAGGAGCGTTTGTCCTTCGATGTGCAATCGGCGCTGGCCGGCCAACTGGGCTATGTCGATGCGGAAAAGCCGCGCCGCGCGGTGGAAGCCTTCATGCGCGCCTATTTTCTGGTGGCCAAGGATGTGGGCGATCTGACGCGCATCTTCTGCGCCGCGCTGGAAGAACAGCACCGCAAGGTGCGCCCGTCCCTGCGCCGCATGCTGCCGGGATTCTTGAAGCCGCGCAGTCCCCATGACGATTTCTATGTCGAGAATGGGCGGCTGACCGCCAACCCCGCCATCTTCCGCGCCGATCCCGCCAATATTCTGCGCATGTTCCAGATCGCCGACGCCAAGGGGGTAGACGTCCATCCCCATGCGCTGCGTACCGTAACGCGCTCGCTGGACCTGATCACCGATTCCCTGCGCCACAATGCCGTCGCCAACCAAGCCTTCTTGGAGGTGCTGACCTCGCGCCAGGATCCGGAGCGCGCGCTTCGCCTGATGAACGAAGCGGGCGTTTTGGGCCGCTTCATCCCGGAATTCGGCCATGCCGTGGGGCTGATGCAATTCAACATGTACCACCATTACACGGTGGACGAACATTTGATCCGCGCCGTGGGCAATGTCGCCGCCATCGAGCGCGGCGATCATAAGGACGCCAACCCGCTCACCAGCGACATCATCAAGCGCCTCCAGTCGCGCAATGTGCTGTATTGCGCCATCCTGTTGCACGATGTGGCCAAGGGGCTGCCCGGCGATCACAGCGAGGTGGGCGCGGACATCGCCAAGAGCCTGTGCCCGCGTCTGGGTCTTGCGCCTAACGACACCGCCGCCGTGGCTTGGCTGGTGAAAAACCATCTGGTGATGAGCGACACCGCCCAACGGCGCGATGTCTCGGACCCCAAGACCGTGCGCGACTTTGTCGAGATGGTGCAATCGCCGGAGATGCTGCGCCTGCTGGTGATCCTGACGGTGGCCGATATCCGCGCCGTGGGTCCCGGGGTGTGGAACGGCTGGAAGGGCCAGCTGCTGCGCGAACTTTACTATGCCGCCGATGCGATGATGACCGGCGGCGATCAGGCGCCCGGCCACAGCGCGCGCGTCGCCACCGCCAAGGCCGCGCTGGAGCAGCGGCTCGGCGACCTTACGCCCGCGCAGCGCGACAGGGCGCTGAGCCGTCATTACGACAATTACTGGCTGGCCTTTGACGAAGACGAATTGGAACGCCATGCCCGGCTGATGACCAAGGCGGATGCGGACCAAAAGCTGCTGGCGCTGGCGGCGGAAACCAACCATTTCCGCGCCGTTACCGACATCATCGTCTATACCCCCGACAATGCCGGCCTGTTCTCGCAATTTGCCGGCGCCATCGCCATGGCGGGCGCATCCATCGTGGATGCCAAGGCCTACACCACCTCGGACGGCTTCGCGCTGGATGTGTTTTCGGTGCAGGACGCCGAAGGCGAAGCGTTTGGCGATGCCGAACGGTTGAAACGCTTGCGCCAGTCGATCGAAAAGACCCTGCGCGGCGAAATCCGCCCCCGCCAGATGCTGACCCGCAAGCTGCCGCGCGGCAAGGCCAGCGCCTTTTCGATCAAGCCCAAGATCCTATTCGACAACGAAGCGTCCCGTATCGCCACCGTGATTGAAGTGGAATGCCTGGACCGGCCCGGCCTGCTCTACGACATCACCCACGCCATCTTCGAGGCGGGGCTTTCCATCTCCACCGCCATGGTCGCGACCTACGGCGAGCGCGCCATCGACGTCTTTTATGTGCGCGACGGCTTTGGCCACAAGATCATGCACCCGACTCGGTTGGAAGCGGTGGAACGGCGGCTGAAGGCGGCGCTAGGGCCGGAGGTTCGAAGTTCGAAAAATGCTTGATATCGTACTTATTTCGGAATCGGGACACCGGCCGTCACCCCTTGTGGTCCCCAAGCCCGCCAAGGCATAAGCCGCCCATGAGCCACAAACCTCTGGTCCTTTCGGGCATGCAGCCCACCAACACCCTGCACCTGGGAAATTACCTGGGCGCGTTGAAGAATTGGGTGAAGATGCAGGAACAGATGCCCTGCCTGTTCTGCGTGGTGGACATGCACGCCATCACCGCCGAGGCGGGCTATGGCAAGCCGGGCGAACTGGCGCAAGCGACCCGCGAAGTCACCGCCGCCTATATCGCCGGCGGCGTGGACCCCGGCCGCACCCCCATCTTCAACCAAGGCCAAGTGCCCGAGCATGGCGAGCTGGCCTGGATATTCAACTGCGTGGCGCGGCTGGGCTGGCTGGACCGCATGACCCAGTTCAAGGAAAAATCCGGCAAGCACAAGGAACGCGCCAGCGTGGGGCTTTACACCTATCCGGTGCTGATGGCCGCCGACATCCTGGTCTATCGCGCCACCCATGTGCCGGTGGGCGAGGACCAGAAGCAGCATCTGGAGCTGGCGCGCGACATCGCCGCCAAGTTCAACAATGATTTCGGCGCGCCGGATTTCTTTCCCCAGCCCGAGCCGGTGATCATGGGGACCGCGACGCGCGTAATGTCCTTGCGCGACGGCACCAAGAAAATGTCCAAGTCGGACGAAAGCGACATGAGCCGCATCAACCTGACCGACGATGCCGACACCATCGCGAACAAGATCAAGCGCGCCAAGACCGATCCTCACCCCCTACCCGCCGGCAAGGATGAACTCAAGGACCGGCCCGAGGCGGAAAACCTGCTCAACATCTATGCCGCCTTGGCCGATCAGGACCGCGATACGGTGATGCGTGCGTTTGCCGGGCAGCCATTCTCCGGCTTCAAACACGCGCTGGCCGATCTGACCGTGGCCAAGCTGGAACCCATGGCCAAGGATATGCGCCGGCTTTTGGCCGATCCGGGCGAAATTGACCGCATCCTCAAACAGGGCGCCATGAAGGCCCGCGCCATCGCCACCCCGGTGATGGACGAAGTCAAGAAACGCGTCGGATTCGTGACTTGAAAAGGAGCATCGACCAGGCGAGC
>DATEEB010000219.1:0-8370 GCA_035281345.1 Rhizomicrobium sp.
CACCGGGGAAAAAGCCGCCATGGCCTTGTCCGCTGCGCGCAGGGCCTGCGCGCAAGCGAAAGCCCCGCTGGCGAGATTGGCGCGGGTTTGGTCCAGCACATCCTCCATCAACTCACTCATCAGGGTACGGATCAATTCGCCAATGAAGCGTGACAGCTCCAGTTCGCCATGCCGTTCCAGAACGCCTTTGACATGATCGCCCGCTAAGGGGGCATGCGTTAAGTCTTGGATGGTGAAGATGCCGGCGCGCAGGCCGTCATCGATGTCGTGACTGACATAGGCGATATCGTCGGCCAAAGCCGCCAACTGCGCCTCCAGTCCCGGCCAGCTGGAAAGCTCCAAGGACCAACGCTTGTCGAAACTGGCGATCGGGCCGGGCAATTTGCTGAGACCCGCCTCCCCCTCATGCGAAGCATTTGAGGGGGTAGCTGGCTCTTGAACCAGCGAAGGGCGGAGGGGGGCAATCAAGGGCCCGTTGTGCTTTACGAGCCCTTCCAAGGTTTCCCATGTCAGATTGAGCCCATCGAAATCGGCGTAGCGATGTTCCAGTTTGGTCACCAGCCGAAGCGCATGGGCATTGTGGTCAAAACCGCCAATCTCCTTGGTCACCGCATCCAGCGCCTCTTCACCGGCATGACCGAAGGGGGTGTGGCCCAGATCGTGCGCCAGGGCCACGGTCTCGGCCAAATCCTCGTCCGCTTGCAGGGTGCGTGCCAAACTGCGCGCCAGCTGTGCCACTTCCAGCGAATGAGTCAGCCGGGTGCGATAATAATCGCCTTCATGCTGCACAAAGACCTGGGTCTTGTGCTTGAGGCGGCGGAAGGCGGTGGAATGGATGATGCGGTCGCGGTCGCGGCTGTAGCAGGAACGGGTGGCGCTTTCTGGTTCCGCATAAAAGCGCCCGCGGCTGGTCTGGGGTCTTGCGGCATAGGGGGCGTGCGGTCCGGGCGGGCTGACAATGGGCCCCAAAAGACGCCCCAAAGGCCTAGAATCGGCAGGGTTGGTTTCGGCCATGCCCAGGACTACATAGAGGGTGCACATCAGACTGCAAGAGTGCCGATGACCGCCATGCCCGTGACCCTTTCCGACCGCGCCGCCAAGCGGATCCGCGAGATCCTAAAGGCGGAGCCTCATCCCACCGCGCTCAGGGTGGCGGTGACGGGGGGCGGCTGTTCGGGCTTTCAGTACAATTTCGCCCTGGATGACGCGCAATTGGACGAGGATCTGGTGGTGGAGAAGGATGGCGCCAAAGTGCTGATCGATCCGGTGTCGCTGGATTTCCTCAGCGGCGCGGAAATCGATTTCACCGACGATTTGATCGGCCAGGCTTTCAAGATCAACAACCCCAACGCCACCGCGTCTTGCGGCTGCGGCACGAGTTTTACCGTTTGAAAATCGCCAGCTGGAACGTCAACTCCATAAAGGCGCGGCTGGAACCGGCTTTGGCTTGGCTGAAGGCGGCGGCTCCCGATGTGCTGGCCCTGCAGGAAATAAAATGCGTGGACGAGAATTTTCCGCGCGAAGCCTTCGAGGCGCTGGGCTATAACTGCGCCGTACACGGACAAAAAAGCTATAACGGCGTCGCCCTGCTTTCCAAGCGTGTGATGGAAGATGTCACCCCGCGCCTGCCCGCGCAGGACGGCGTGCTGGATGACCATTCCCGCTATCTGGAAGCGGTGATCACGGGCGATAAGGGCGTGGTGCGGGTGGCTTCGATCTATGCGCCCAATGGCAATCCCTTTCCCGGTCCCAAATTCGACTTCAAGCTGGCCTGGCTGGAGCGCTTGCGCCTCCACGCCAAAAACCTGCTCCGGAACGAAGAGCCGCTGGTGTTGATGGGCGATTACAACATCATTCCGCAAGACAAGGACGCCAAAAATCCCAAAGCCTGGCTGAAGGACGCCTTGTTCCAGCCGGAATCCAAAGCCGCGCTGCGCCGGATCGAAAATCTGGGTTACACCGACGCCTTCCGCGCGCTGCATCCGGAAGGCGGTCATTACACCTTCTGGGATTATTTCGGGTCCTGGGAACGCAACAATGGCATCCGTATCGATCACTTGCTGCTGTCGCCGCAAGCGTTGGACCGCCTGAAGAAGGCCGGCATCGACAAGGAGGTGCGCGGCGCATCCGAGAAACCGTCCGATCACGTGCCTGTCTGGTGCGAATTGGATGTTTGAACAAAGGGTTTACAAGTGTTGCTACGCTGCCGCTAGCAACACCGGCTAGGGTCCGCGGCATACCCGCACCAGACGGTGCGAATTGGATGTTTGAACAAAGGATTTGCAAGTGTTGCTACGCTGCCGCTAGCAACACCGGCTGGGGTCCGCGAAATACCCGCACCAGACGGTGCGAATTGGATGTTTGAACAAAGGTCTGTGGGCGTCCTGCCGTCTTCTTGCTGCCCCAATCTCCCCTATAGTCGC
This sequence comes from Rhizomicrobium sp., assembly GCA_035281345.1. Classification (GTDB taxonomy): domain Bacteria; phylum Pseudomonadota; class Alphaproteobacteria; order Micropepsales; family Micropepsaceae; genus Rhizomicrobium. Next base: position 2,424 of record DATEEB010000219.1, read on the forward strand.
GCAGCATGAAGTCCCGTCTTGCCGCCGCGATCGTTCTGGCCTGTCTATCGTCTGCCGCATCGGCGGCGGACAAACGCGTGTTTCGTATCGACAGCCTGATCGCCACCCAAAAGAACGGCACGATCCAGTTGCAGGCCAAAGGCGCTGTGCCGACCGGCGGCTGGACCAAACCGCGCCTGCATGTGATGCATGCCGACGGCCGCACTTTGACGGTGGAATTTCTCGCCACCCCGCCGCCGCAAGGCATGACGGTGATCGACGCGCTGGTGCCCGTCTCGGCCAGCCTTGAGACAAAGGGACGCGCGCCCTCGGTGCGCGTCTTCGCGGACCAGAACGAAATTACCAGCCAGGTACTGAAGTAAGCCATGCCGGCCCGCTTGGGGCATGCTACAGATCCGCGATGCAGATAGATGTTATTTCCGACACGGTTTGCCCTTGGTGCTTCATCGGCAAGCGGCGGCTGATGCGGGCCATCGCCCAGCGGCCTCATATTCCCTTTGATGTGAAATGGCGGCCCTATCGCCTGGACCCAACGGTGCCCAAGGGCGGCACGGACCGGGCAGCCTATATGCGCGCCAAGTTCGGCGACGATCCCATGAAAACTGTGGAAATGTACAAGCTGATCGCGGCCGAAGGCGCCAAGGACGGCATCGAGTTCGACTTCGCGGCAGTCGCGCGGCGTCCCGACACGCGCGATTCCCACCGGCTGATCCGTTGGGCGCAAGGCCATGGCGTGCAAGACGAAGTGGTGGAGCGCCTGTTCATCGCCTATTTCGAGAATGGCGAGGATATCGGCGATATCCGGGTGTTGGCCGATATCGCCGATCTTTGCGGCATGGACGGGGTGGAGATCGCGCGGATGCTGGAGAGCGATGCGGACATCGCGATGGTGGAGCGCGAAGACCGGCTGGCGCATGAAATGGGTGTCACCGGCGTGCCGGCGATGATTTTCGGCAACCGGTTGGCGGTGTCGGGCGCGCGCGAGCCGGAATTGCTGCTATCGGTGATCGACCGGGTGGCGGTCATGGCGACGGAGCACGACGCGCCGCCGGAAGACGAAGAGGACGACTCTGACGAAACTCAATAGGCCTGCGCGAGGATTTTTGCGGACTGAGTAGGAGGCCGCGCGGAGCGTACCCAGCGTACGTGAGCACGGCCGACGAACTCAGGACGCAAAAAGACCGCGCCCTATGCCGCGTCTGCGACGACCCGGTTGCGGCCAGAGCGTTTCGCTCTGTACAGCGCCTGATCGGCGCGGTGGAGCAACTGCTCGGCGGTGTCGCCGGCCGCTTCGGACTTGGCGATTCCGATGGAGATGGTGATGTTCAACTGGCCGGGATCGCGGCTGATCTTGACCGGGGTGGTCTCGATCGACTGGCGCAGGCGCTCGGCGATGTTATAGGCGAAAGTCAGGTCGGTGTCGGGCATCACCACCACGAATTCCTCGCCGCCATAGCGGCAGGCCAGATCGATACCGCGCACATTGGCGGCGATGCGGGTAGCGAATTCCTTCAGCACTTCATCGCCGATGTCATGGCCATGGGTATCGTTGACATGCTTGAAGAAGTCGATGTCCATGATGACGAAGGCCAGCGGGCGCCCACTCTTCTGGGCATTGGAAAGCAGCGTGTCGAGATGGCGGCTCATATAGCGGCGATTGTGCAGGCCGGTGAGCTGATCGGTGATCGCCATTTCCAGACTGAGCTGGACATTGTGGCGCAAGCGGTCGGCATAGCGTTTCTTGCGCAGCTGGGTGCGCACGCGCGCCACCAGTTCGTTCTTGTCCACCGGACGGGTCAGATAATCGTTGACACCCATTTCGAGCGCCTGAGTCAGCTTGCGGCGGTCGCCGTCCGACACCACCACCAGGATGGGCACATGCCGCCCCTCCGGCAGGGAACGAAGCTGCGAGCAAAGGCGCAGACCGTCAAAGCCGCGCATCCCTAAGGACACCACGATCAAATCGAAATCGCCGCCCTTTACCCGCACCAGCGCTTCCTCGAAGGTGTCGACGGACGACACTTCATGGGTGGGCGCAAGCGCATTGGAGAACCAGGTCACGGACTCGACACGATCCTCGATCACCAGGATACGGCCGGTCTGGTTGTTCTCGGTGAAGGTTTCGGCGGGGTCCAGAAGACCCATGTCCTGACCGGTCGACTCGCGCATGCGCAACTCGTCGGTCATCATCTTGAGCCGCACCAGGCTACGGACGCGCGCGAACAGCGCGGCATCGTCCACCGGCTTGGTGAGGAAATCGTCGGCGCCCGCATCCAGGCCGGCGACGCGGTCGGAGGGCTGGTCCAGCGCGGTCACCATCACAACCGGAATATGGGCGGTCTTGGGATTGGATTTGATGCGGCGGCAGACTTCAAAGCCGTCCATGCCGGGCATCATCACGTCCAGCAGCACGATGTCAGGAACACCCTGCTCCATCTTGGCCAGGCATTCCAGCCCGTTGAAAGCGGTGATGACCTCGAAATATTCCGCCGTCAGCTTCGCTTCCAGAAGCTTGACGTTGGAAAGAATGTCATCGACGACAAGGACTCTGGCGGTCATTGGGGAAGCCGTCCTGGCGTGTTATCCGATGAAACGGCGCACGGTTTCCAGAAAGCTGGTCACCGAGATGGGTTTAGAGATATAGGCCTCGCATCCGCCTTGGCGGATAACTTCCTCGTCGCCCTTCATGGCGAAGGCGGTGACCGCGACGACAGGAATGGCTTTCAGGGCTTCGTCTTCCTTGAGCCATTTGGTGACTTCCAAGCCGCTGACTTCCGGCAGCTGGATGTCCATCAGGATCAGGTCAGGAAGATGTTCGCGCGCGATATCCAGCGCTTCCATGCCGTCCTTGGTCTGCAGGATATTGTAGCCATGGGCGTCCAACAGATCGTGGAAGAGCTTCATGTTCAGCTCATTGTCCTCCACGATCAGGACCGTTTTGGTTTTTGCGTCCATGGCTTCTGGTCTCCGGCGCGCCGTATCGGGCCCCAGGCCCAAAACGGGCTCTGGCTGTTTTCAGCAGTATTAGGGAGTATCTCTTAACGCTCCCTTGACGATGGCCGACATGAACAGCCCCAAAAGCCCCAAAAACGCCGAAATCCTCGCCCTGGAGGGCTTGGGCTGGCTGGCGACGGAGACGGACGGCATTCAGAGGTTTCTGGACCGGTCCGGAATCGACCCCGCCACCCTGCGGCAGGCGGCGGGCAGTCCCGGCTTGAATCTGGCGGTGCTGGATTTCTTGTTGAGCAACGAAGATCTATTGCTGCGCTTTTGTGAGAGCGCCGCCATTTCGCCCAAAGCCCTGCACCTGGCGCGGCATCAACTGGATGGTGCAGCCTAATGCGCTTCGGCATCGATCTGGGTGGCACCAAGACCGAAATCCTGGCGCTGGCGGGGGACGGCGCTACCGCTTTGCGTCGGCGCATCGCCACGCCCAAGGACTATGACTCGCTGTTGCGCGCGATAGTGGCGCTGGTGCGCGGCGCCGAGGCCGAGACCGGCGTTCCAGGCAGCGTGGGCATGGCGATCCCCGGCAGCGAAAGCTTCGGCACCCATCTCATCAAGAATGCCAACACCACCTACCTTATCGGCAAGCCGCTGAGGCGGGATATGGAACAGGCGCTAGGGCGGCCCGTGCGGCTGGCCAATGACGCAAACTGTTTTGCCCTGTCCGAGGCCAGCGACGGCGCCGCGGCGGGGGCGCACACCGTCTTCGGCATCATCGCGGGCACCGGCGTGGGCGGCGGCGTGGTGGTGGACGGCAAGGTGCTGGATGGTTCGCACGGCATCGCGGGCGAATGGGGCCATATCCCCCTGCCCGCACCCACGCTGGAAGAAGTGACGAATGCGGCGCCTTGTTATTGCGGCAAACGCGGCTGCCTGGAGGTCTGGTGCAGCGGTCCAGGTTTGACCGCGGATTTCAAGCGCCTTACTGGACGCGAGGCCAGCGCCGAACAGATCGCAACCTCACAAGAATCCGATGAACGCGCCGCCATGGACCGCTGGATAGACCGCATGGCGCGGGCCGTGGCTGTTCTGATGAACATCCTGGATCCCGACGTGATCGTGATGGGCGGCGGGCTTTCCAACATTGACCGGCTGTACCCGGACCTGCCGCCGCTGGTGGAAAAATACGGCTTCAATCCAGGCGGGCCGCCCAAGATTGTAAAGAACATGCATGGTGACTCCAGCGGGGTCAGGGGCGCGGCCTGGCTGTGGTCCGAGAATGGTGCGTAGCATGAACCTCCGGCTCCGCTTTTTTTATTTTGTCGCTCCCGCTCTCGCGGACGCTCTATGGCCGGCATAGCCGCATGGCCGGCTTTTTGCCGCGATTGCATCAGCGATGCCGCTGCCGACGCGCCTTGCCTGGCTTGCGGTTCGACCCGGGTGGTGGCGCATCCCGAGCTCGACACCCTCACCATCGCCCATCTGGACTGCGACGCCTTTTATGCCGCCATCGAGAAACGCGATGACCCTTCGCTAAAAGACAAGCCCGTGCTGGTGGGTGGGGAGACGCGCGGTGTGGTCTCCACCGCCTGCTATATCGCGCGAACCTATGGCGTGCGCTCGGCCATGCCGATGTTCCAGGCCAAGAAGCTCTGTCCGCATGCGGTGGTGGTGAAACCGCGCCATGCTCATTACGCCCAGGTGGCGCGGCAGATCCGCGTCATGATGCAAGAATTGACGCCACTGGTGGAACCTCTATCCCTGGACGAGGCCTATCTCGATCTGTCGGGCACCGAACGCGTGCATCACCGCAGCGCCGCCAAGTCCATGGCGGCATTGGCGCGGCGCATTGAGCGCGAAATCGCCATCACCGTCTCCATCGGCCTGTCCGGCAACAAGTTTCTCGCCAAGCTGGCGTCCGAACTCGACAAGCCGCGCGGCTTCGCGGTGATCGGCATGGCCGAGGCCAAAAGCTTTTTGCGCGACAAGCCGGTGGGGATCATGCGGGGCGCCGGCAAGGTGATGCAGGCGCGGCTGGCACGCGACGGGATCGCAACAATAGGCCAATTGCAGGTTGCCGATCCCAAGGCCTTGACCCTGCGTTATGGCGCCACCGGCCTTTGGCTGCATCGCATGGCCCATGCCCAGGATTCCCGCCGCGTGGACCCGGAAGGAGAGATGAAAACCATTTCGTCGGAAACCACCTTCGACAAAGATCTGTCGTCTTATGCGGCGCTGGAAAAGGTTTTGTGGCGTCAGGCCGAACGGGTGAGCGCACGCGCCAAGAAAATCGGCCTTGGCGGGCGCACCGTGGTCTTGAAGCTCAAGACCGCGGATTTTCGCCTGCGCACTCGATCGGCCTCCCTGGAAGCGCCCACCCAACTGGCCGACCGCATCTTCCGGACCGCGAAAACAGCCTTGAAGCGCGAAGCCGACGGCACCCGCTTCCGGCTTTTGGGGGTTGGCCTTTCCAATCTTGCGCCGGCGATGAGCGCCGATCCTGCAAGCCTGATCGATCCGGCAAGCGACAAGCGGGCGGCGGCGGAACGGGCGATGGATAAAATTAAGGCCAAATTCGGCGGTGAGGCGGTGGCGACAGGCCGTTCGTTTCGCGACGGGCGACCGATTAAAAACTAGCCGCGGCTTCAAGAAAGCCCGTGCCTGGGCTAGGCTGGCTTACCCCCACGAGGTGCTTATGTCCATCATCGATGCCCGCCTGAAAACCCTCGGGGTGACCCTCCCCACTCCGCCAAAGCCGGTCGCGTCCTATGTCCCTTTCACCATCTGCGGCAATCAGGTGTTCATTTCCGGACAGGTGCCGCTGGCCGACGGCGCGCTGAAATATGTCGGCAAGCTGGGTGCGGATTTCAGCATCGAGATGGGCCAGGCGGCGGCGCAGCTTTGCGCCATCAATGTGCTGTCGGTTTTGAAGATGGCGTGCGACGGCGATCTGGACAAGGTGGTGCGCTGTCTGAAAGTCACGGTATTCATCAACGCGACG
>DATEEB010000220.1:0-5106 GCA_035281345.1 Rhizomicrobium sp.
TTCTCGGGGGATGACCCGCGTGAGCCGGGCTTCTGTGACGACCATTGCCGATACAATCCGGGGTGTGCTCGACACGCTCGACGGATGGATTTCGCGCTATGGCCGCATCGGGTCCACCGCCATCCTGACCTTCATGACGGTTTTCGCCGTGGTGACGCTGCATTTCCTGGTCCGGATGCTGGAAGGCCTGCCGGTGCAGCCCATCGCCATCGTCCTTTTATCGCTGGAAATCACCCTGGTCGCGGCGCCCATCATCTTCTATGCCCGCGATGTGATCGCCCAGCTGCGGCATTCGCGCACCAGGATGGACGAAATGTCCCGCCGGCTGAAAATCACCGTCGAGCAGGCGGAAGCCGCCAACCGTGCCAAGTCCGCCTTCCTCGCCAATATGAGCCATGAGCTGCGCACGCCGCTGAACGCCATCATGGGTTTTTCGGAAGTGATGAAGGAGCAACATCTGGGCCCGATGCAGAATGCGCGCTATCTGTCCTATGCGGGCGACATCCTGTCGAGCGGGCGCTATCTGCTTGGCATCATCAACGACATTCTGGACCTCTCCAAGATCGAAGCCGGGAAGATGACGGTGGAGAATGCCGAAGAATTCCCGCTGTGCCACGCGCTGACGGGCTCGCTGGCCATCTGCAACAGCTTGGGCGAGAAATTCGGCGTGCGCATCGACAGCCATCTGCCGCCGGAGAGCGTGCGGCTGCTGGCGGTGGAACGCATGATCCGCCAGATCATGATCAATCTGGTGGGCAATGCGATTAAGTTCACCCCGGCCGGCGGCACCGTGACGGTAAGCGGCCAGGCCCTGGCGGATGGCGGCTATGCGGTCATCGTCCAGGATTCCGGTATCGGCATGACCGAACAGGAAATCGTCCAGGCTCTGACTCCGTTCGGCCAGATCGAAAACAGGATGACCGCCAAACACAATGGCACCGGACTGGGCTTGCCGCTCGCCAAGGCGATGCTGGAATTGCACGAAGGACAGTTGGTCATCACCAGCGCGCCGGGCTGCGGCACCAGGATCGTGCTGAACTTCCCGGCCAACCGCATCAACGTCGGACGCAAGGCGGCCGCCTAGGCGGTTATCTCAAGATGGCGTTGCGCCCGGAACCGGCGCATGCGGCGGCTGGGTTTCGGTGACCGCGAATTCTCCGCTGCGGGGCTCGACACTGTCGGTAGCGGTCTGTACCGCAGCGTCCATCTGCGCTTGCGCGCCGGCCATGCTGTCGGCGATGTCGGCGACAGGGTTGTTCTTCTTCAGGTTTTCGATTTCCTTGCGCAGTTCGGCCAGCTCGGTTTCGCGCGCCATTTCGTCGAAGCTTCTGCGGAATTCGCTCGCCATGGCGCGGGCCTTGCCCACCCATTTGCCCGCCATGTTCATCAGGCGCGGCAAATCCTTGGGACCCACCACGACCAAGGCCACGATGAGCATGATGCTCAGATGCTGCCAACTGAAGAAATCGAACATGGTCTTTGATTCAGACCGCGGTCTTGTCCTTGTTGGTGTCCTCGGCGTTGATCACCTTGGGATCGTCCTTTTCGGTCAGCCCCTTCTTGAAGCTGTTGATCCCCTTGCCGAAGTCGCCCATCAGGTCGGAAATCTTGCCGCGGCCGCCGAAAAGCACCAGCGCCACCACCGCGAAGATCAGAATGTGCCAGATGCTGAAGCTACCCATGCATGTCTCCTAAACCTTTGAAAGCCCGAATAGTTTACCGCAGATCACGCCGCGGCTCTAGAGCAAGTTGGGACCAGATGGAACCACTGCGCCGGAGGGATTTTGTGGCGTGGGCAGGAGAAAGGCGCAGCCCGTATCGGGGAATACGGGCAAGCCTTTCGACGCACCCACGACGCAAAAGACCCCGGCCCTTCGGGTTGGGTTGCGGCGGGCGCCCGCGGCGTCGCCGCGCTCGACCGTATTGCCGATACGCTCTTCGCGCGGCTCCTGGCGGATCGCCTCGCCGCAACCAAACGCAGTTGATTCCATCTGGTCCCAACTTGCTCTAGCCCTTCGCATCCTTTAAAGCCCCTTGGGGGCTGGCGCGCAAGAGCGCCGCGAAAAAGGGGTATTTTCTGAGATTTATCGGCTTTTCCTGTCCCTCCAGACTTTAAGCTCACTAAGGGCAACTAGGCGGGATGACGTCTAACCGACGAGTATCTCACCTTTGCGGCCCAAGGCGTCAGCCAGTTCACCCAATCTCTTCTGCACCGGCTCGCCCGCAATGGCCTCGCGGCGCGGCGGAACTTCCAAAACGACTTTCGACGGCGTCATGCGCAGGCGGTAGTTCGACAATTCGCCCGGCGCCGAAGCCGATAGCGAAAAAGCAAAACGCCAAGCCAAACCCAGCAGCAAGGCGCGCTTCTCATCGTCCTTGTCCAGCAAGCCCGCCAGCGCCACGGCCTGCGGAAAATCCTCGTCGCCGGAATAGCGGTGGAACACGCTGGCTGCGATCAAAGCGCGGGCGCGGTGATTGGCGCCGGCAAAGGGCGCGGTAAGAACCTGGCCGAAGGCGCCCACGGCGCGGTCATCGGGATGGCGCCGCCACGCCACGTCGGAGAAAAAAGCCGACGCTTGGCGGATGCGCGTCATCTCGGCATTGTCGCCCTCGAACAAGGGCGCCGTCCAATCCAGCATTTCCTGGGCATGCGCCGCAACGCGGGCGGTGCGCGCATTGGTGGCGCGGGCAAATTCCACCAGCGGATCCTTGGCGCGTTCTTCCGCCGGCAGGCGCGCGAACAACAGGCCTTCGCGCAAGCCGTAAGCCGAGATCACAACCTCCTTGATGCCGCCGGCTTCCAACAAACGCTCCAGCACCACCGCGCCGTAAGGCAGGCTTTCGGCGCGGCGCTTGGATACGACCTTGATCTTGCGCACGCTGTCCTTGGAGAGGCCTGCGAGCAACCGGCACAAGCGCAGCGCCCGCGCCCGCGGGATAATGTAGTGCTGCAACACATGGAGGGGATAGTCATGCTCCTCCATGTCCACGCGGGCGAAACTGCGCCAGGCGCCGCCGACCGCGTACAGCGCAGGCGCCGACAGATTGGAAATCGTCTTCAACCCCTTATCGACGATATCGCGCGCCTTGTCGGGATCGCCCTTGCTTTGGTCCATTAGCCGCAAAGGCCCGAACGGCAGGGTATAAGCCGCGCCGGTCTGGCCGCCCTTGACCGACACCATGTCCAGGCTGCCGCCGCCCAAATCCGCCGCCAGGCCATCGGCATCGGGAATGCCCGCCACCACGCCTTCGGCGGCGAGGCGGGCTTCATCTTCGCCTGCCAGAATCCGGATCGGCCGGCCCCAGGCAGCCTCGGCGCGACGGATGAATTCCGCGCCGTTGCTGGCGTCGCGCGCCGCCGCCGTCGCCACCGCATCGCGGGCTTCCACATTCAAGCCGTCGGCGATCAAGCGAAAGCGCGACAGGGCCTCCAGCGCCGCGCCGCAGCCCTCGGCATGCAGCCGTCCGCTGGTGACCATGTCGCGGCCGATGCCGCAGATGGATTTTTCGTTCTGCAGGGTCGCCGCGACGCGGTTCTGCGCTTCATAGACCACCAGGCGCACGGAATTGGAGCCGATGTCCACGATGGCGACCGGCCCACGCAGCTTTGACGCATTGGCGGTCTGGCCCTTGGTTTGCCAGTCGGTGCGAAGATCGGCCACGGGAGGCATATCAATTCCGGCGCTTTGCCGGATTTTGTATCTTGAGCGCGCGCCCACGGCCCGAAAGCGAGGGGTTGGTCATGAAATAAGTATGCGCGGAAAAAGCATCGCCGTCCTCGGAATGGGAATCACGGACATAGCGCCCGTCCGTCTCCATATACCAGCTTTGGGCCTGATCTTTGAGCTGGGCCACCATGATCTGGTCCAGCACTTGTTGATGGACGGTGGGATTGTCGATGGGAACCAGGGTTTCCACCCGGCGGTCCAGGTTGCGGGGCATCCAATCGGCCGAGGAAATATAGACCTTGGCGTCCTTGTGCGGCAGCTCACGGCCATTGCCGAAGCAGACGATGCGGCCATGTTCCAGGAAACGGCCGACAATGGATTTGACCCGGATATTCTCCGACAGGCCGGGCACGCCGGGCCTTAGGCAGCAGATGCCGCGCACGATCAACTCGATCTTCACCCCCGCCTGGCTGGCGCGATAGAGGCCGTCGATCATGGCGGGATCCACCAGACTGTTCAGTTTCACCCAGATCGCGGCGGGCTTGCCGGCACGGGCGTTCATGATCTCTTGCTGGATATCTTCGATCAGCCGCCCCCGCAGGGTGAGTGGCGACATCGCCAGTTTCTCCAGGCTGGTGGGCTCGGCATAGCCGGTGATGAAATTGAACAACTGAGCGGCGTCGCGGCCCAACGCCGGATTGGCGCTGAACAGCGACAGGTCGGTGTAAATCTTGGCGGTGTTGGGGTGATAATTGCCGGTGCCGAAATGGCAATAGGTGGCCAGATGTCCGCCTTCGCGGCGCACCACCAGGCTGATCTTGGCGTGGGTTTTGAGCGCGATGAAGCCATAAACCACCTGCACGCCCGCGCGCTCCAAGTCTCTGGCCCATTTGATGTTGGCGGCCTCGTCGAAACGGGCTTTGAGCTCGACCAAGGCGGTGACCGATTTTCCCGCTTCCGCCGCCTCGATCAGCGCGCTCACGATCGGACTGTCGGAGGAGGTGCGATACAGCGTCTGCTTGATCGCCACAACTTCCGGATCGGCGGCGGCCTGACGGATGAATTGCACCACCGTATCGAAACTTTCGAAGGGATGATGGACGATCAGATCCTTTTCGCGGATGGCGGCGAAACAATCGCCGCTGTGATCGCGGATGCGCTCGGGAAAACGGGCGATATAGGGCTTGAACAGCAGATCGGGCCGCTCCGGCAGGATCAGCTTGGACAGATCCGACAACCCCATCAGATTGCCGATGGTGACGATCTCGGAATCGTCGAGGTCAAGATGCTCGGCGATAAAATGGCGCAAGGGCTCCGGCATGGAGGCGCTGCATTTCATGTGAATGACGCTGCCGCGGCGGCGGCGCTTGAGCAGGCTTTCGAACAACAGCACCAGATCTTCGGCTTCTTCCTCGACCTCGACGTCGCTGTCGCGCAA
>DATEEB010000221.1:0-17474 GCA_035281345.1 Rhizomicrobium sp.
ACCGCCGGGAGAAAACCAAGGATGCGATGGCGCCTGCTGCGAAAGCGCCACGATGTCAGGATCGAAAACAGGATTGTGAATGACTTGAATCTTGCCGCTGGGCAAATGCCCGAAACGCGACAAGTCGGCCGCGACCCCGCCCGAAACCGCCACCACCTTGTCGGCAATGCGGTAGGCCAGCGGAACGGCGCGGTACCAGGCGCGCTGCCAGGCGCCGCGCGCCTCCCGCGCCTTGGACGATATCTGGTTGCGTTCTGAAATCACCACGCGCGGATGTGCGCCGGAAAGGCGCGCCGCCAGGATGGCGGCGAGATTCATGTGGGTCAGCGCCGACAAGACCGCTTTCGGCTTGGTGCGGTGAAAATGCCCCGCCAAAGCCCATATCGCATGCGACACGCGCGGCCGGTCCAAAATCGTCACCGCAATGCCGGCGGGAATTTCGGAAAAATATGCCCCCTCGCCCCGCACCAGAATGAGCTCGACCTGACGGCCGCTGGCCGCCATGCCGCGCGCCAGCCTGAGGCACGCACGCTCCGCCCCGCCGCCGCGCAAATCGTGCAACACAATCGCAATACCGCCTTGCGGGCCCTCGCGGGACAGAGCGCGACTGTCAGGCGCGAAACAGGCCGCGCCGCTGGCAAGAGGAGGGGAGGACATCAGAAACCCGTTCCATGCCCCAAGATCTCACGGCGCACCGTCTTTAAAATGATGGCGATATCCATCCCCAGATTGTTGCGCCGGCAATAAACCAGATCCAGGCGCACGCGCATGCGCGCGCTTTGCGGATTCACCGTCGGGCCGCGATAGCCTTGCACCTGGGCCAGACCCGTAATGCCCGGGCGCACCCGGTGCCGCTTGAAGTAAAAGGGAACAAGGTCCTCATAGAGCATGCCGCCCGCAAGCGTGCCGACCGCATGCGGACGCGGCCCAACCAGCGACATGTCGCCCTTGATCACATTCAGTAGCTGCGGCAGCTCGTCGATGTTGGTCCGGCGCAGAAAAGCGCCCAAGGGGGTCACGCGCGGATCGTTTTCCTGCGCCTGCTTGGTGCCGCGCGCATCGCTCAGATGCGACCACATGGTGCGGAATTTGTAGACACGGAAAGGCCGATTGTCCCAGCCATAGCGCACCTGGGAAAACAAGACCGGGCCCTTGCTTTCCAGCCGGATCGCCAGGGCCACCAGCAACAGCACGGGCAACAGAAGCAGCAAGGCAAGAAAGGCCGCTGCCATGTCGAACGCCAATTTCGGCGTCAGCTGCAGGCGGAAAGGTTGGACATGGGACGCGCGCGCGGGAGCGTGATGGTACCAAGAAGCCGTGATCATTCTACTCATCGTCAACTCCTACCAAGCAGGGTTTACCGTCCCGGCCGTTCCCTCACTGAATATAATATTGGGCATAGCCGGCACGCTGACCGTAGGTGCGTGCGGCATAGCCGAAGCTGTCCAGGCGTTTCATGTCGGCGCAGGTCAAAGCCAGGCCCGCGATCGGCACATCCAAGCTGCGGATCAGCTTTGCCGCATCCTGCATCGCGCTTTGCGAGGTCTTGTGCCACTGGGTGAGCAGAACAATGGAATCGGCATGGCTGGCGACAATGCGCGGCTCCGCCAGCGGCAGCAGCGGGGCGGTATCCACCAGAATAATGTCGAACATCCCGCGCAGCCGCGCAAAGACATGACCAAGATCATGGGCAAAAAACACGTCCTTGCTCGCCAATTTGTTCCGGCTGACGGGCAAGATCATGGCATCCGACATCGTGTCCTGATGAAGACAGGATTCCAGCGACGCGCGTCCCTCCATCAGCTCGACCAAGCCATGGCGCACCGGAACGTCGAGATGCGCGGTCAAGGCGCGATGGCGCAGATCGGCGTCAATGATCAGCACCCGCGCGCCCGATTCCGCGCATTGGCGGCCCAAGGCCAGCGTGGTGGTGGTTTTGCCTTCATGCGGCAAAGCCGACATGATCGCCACGATCTTGGGGACCGCGGAATGGCGGGACAGGAACAGCGACGTTCGCAGATTGCGAATCGCCTCGGCGAACTCCGACATGGGCCGCTTAACGACATAGGCCGCCGGATCGGCCGCTGCGATTTGGGGAATGGTGGCGATAACCGGCAGGCCCACGGTTTTCTCGGCTTCCTCGCAAGAACGCACCCCGCGGTCCAGAAACTCGCGCAGCATGACGGTCAGCGCGGCCGCGATGGCCGCCAAGGCGGCCGCGGCGGCGGCGGCCAGCGTCCAGGAGGGCGATGACGGCTTTAGGGGGACATTGCCGTGCGAGACGATCTTGCCGTCGGCGCTTTGCAGATCTTCCTGAACCGCGGTCTGTTTCAAGCGGCTCAGAAAGGATTCATAAACCCCGCGCACCGCGCTGGCGTCGCGTTCCAGCTCGGCCAGTTTGACGCTGGCGGAGTTATTCAGCGCCAAAATCTGGCGGTCCTGCGCGATGCTGGCGCGCAGCGAGGCGGTGCGCGACGACGCGGCGGCGGCTTCGGCCTGTTGGCCGCTGACAATGCGATGGACTTCCGACGCGATGGCCGCATCCAGCGCGGCACGCTGCTCACGCACCTTGATAAGGGCCGGATGCTTGGGCCCGTACCGCTTGGCCAGATCGGCTTCCTCGGTGATCAGGCCAGCCTGTTGAGCGCGCAACTGGCGTACCGTGTTGGATGCCGCAGCTTGGCCGACCGCGTCGCTGCCGCCCTGCCCCAATTGCCGCGTGGCCGCGCCCAACCTGCCATGTTGTTCGGCTTCCTGCGCCTGTGCGATGGCCATCTGGGTGTTGAGGGCGGAAATTTCCTGTTCGGTGAGCGGCGCGCCCACCGCATTGAGGAGGCCGTGCTTGGACTTGTAGTCGGCCACCGCGCGTTCGGCGGCATAGACCTGCTGCTGCATCTTGGCGACGTGGCGCTTGATTAAGACATTGGCCTGGCGCGTGGCGCCGGCCTTGGTTTCCTTTTGCTGGTCCAGATAGGTCTGGGCGAGGGTGTCGACGATGCGTACCGCCTTGACAGGATCTTCGGACCAGAAAGTGATGTTGATCAGATAGGTCAGTCCCTGACGGTTGACTGACAGGGACTTGAGGAACGCCTGCGTCACCCGTTCCTGATCGCGCAAAGCGCTATCCGCGCCCCTGACAGGGACATCCCCCATCCAGGCCAATCCTTGCCGCGCCGCCGCCTTCAAGGCGGCCACGCCTTGCGAGACCACCGATTGCCGGCGCAGCCGCCCATTAAATTCCGGGTCTTGGTCCAGGTGCAGCTTGGCGATGACCTTCTTGGCCAAGGTGGGGGAGTGCAGCACCTGAACCTCGGAATCCACCACAAAAGTGTCCGAAGGCAGGTTGGAAAGCACCGCCTGCATGTCCACCACCTGTTCGCGGCGGGTGTCCAGCATCACGCTGGCCGTGCTCTTGTAGAGCGGGGTGATGAAATAGGTGGCGGCCAGAACCGACAGCACCGCAAGTCCTGCGACCGTCAACGCCAAGGCCCGATGACGATGGATCGCGGCCAGGATGTCGATCAGGAAGATTTTGGCATTGTCCTCCCGGACGGGGGGCGCATAGACCGGGTCCAGATGGCTGTCGGGCATGGGTGGCAGGATGCTGGGTGCAAGACTCACGGCCACCTCAGAAATAGCGCTGTGTGATGCGGATCGTGTCGCCCGGCAGGACCGCCATGGTGGCGGTAAGCCGGTATTCCTTCTCGGACGGATCGGAGGCGTGCCGGATATAGATGGCATCCATGTCGGCGCGATAGGTGAAGCCTTCCGCGGTCGCAACAGCGTTCATCACCGTCAGATCGGGGGTATAGCTGTACTTTCCGGGCTTCTTGACCTCGCCCAAAATGTAATAGGGACGCAGCTCAATAGCCGTGATGGTGACATTCGGATCCTGAACGAACCCGTCCTTTAACGTCTTGGTCACCGCCTGCTGCAGCTGCGGCACCGTAAGGCCGGCGGCGGCGATGTCTCCGGCAAGCGGCAGGCTGATCTTGCCGTCCGGCGCAACCGTGTATTCGCCGCTCAGATTGTTTTCGTTGAAGACGGCGATGCGAATCTTGTCGCCCATTGCCAGGCGATAAGATTGGGCCGCCGATTGCGACTGCCGCATCGCCTCGGTGGAGCCGGATATCGGTCCCCCGGCGCAGCCCATCGCCAATCCCGCCGCCAAGCAGACTGACAAACAGACTGGGGCAAGTCGCCGAGCCGTTCGGGCAATAGGAGAGCCACAACGCCGAAGGCGGTTTGGTTGAGCAAACATTCGTCACCTGTTCTGGTCCGTACGAACAACGTATGCGGTGCAGCAAACGCTAACCGGAACAGGCCGATGGCTGTGTGATAAAGGTGGGACAAAAAGCGGGCGCGTCCGCCAGTTCAATCCCCAGTTCAATCCGAAGGCACGTCAGGCGGCGCAGGGCAGGCAGACGATCACCTCGAATCCGCCGCGTGTAAGATTGCGCGCGGTAACCGTTCCGCCCAACCCTTCGATATTGCGCCTCACGATCCAAAGGCCAAGGCCTTGATGACCGCCGCCCAAATCGCCGGCCGTGTGATCCTCATCCCGGAACGTCGCGCTGCGCTCGAAAATACGGGGCAGCAGGCGGGGCTTGACCCCGGGGCCCGAATCCAGGACGCGCAGACAGGCCTTGCCGTCCTCCACCCGCAAGGCGACTTCGATGAGGCCGTCCGGCGGCGTGAAACTGGCGGCATTCTCGAACAAATTCTCGATCACCGGCTCCATCACATCTTCATTGGCAAAGGCCATGACTTGCGAATCCACCATGGTGTTCAGCCGTTTGCCCTGGCCTGCCAGCAGCGCCTCATAAGCTGGCAGCATTTCTTTGAGAAACCGGGAAAGATCCGTGGGCCGGCGCGCCGGGTAGATGAGATCGGCGCCCACATGGTCCAGGTCCCGATGCGCCGAGACCATCGCGTCCAGCTTGGTTACGGACCGCTCGATCAGCTGCACACTTCGGGCAGCCGCCTTATCCTCGGACGGCAAGGCCCGCTTAATGGGCTCCATCGACTGGGCAATCACCGCCAGCGGGGTCTTCAAGGCATGACTGTTTTCCTCGGCCGCCTCTTTCATGCGGCGCTGGGAGCTGGTCAAGGCGTTCACCAGCGAATCAAAATCCTCGGCCACCCCGGTCAATTCGGGAATGCTATTGGTTTGGCGGAACGATACGGGCTTGCTGTCCCGCAGCCGGATGCGCCGGGCCGCGCGCCGGAAACGCCGGACATTCCGCCACATGTGAAAAAACAACCACAGCACAAGCGCCGAGGAAATGACATAGATCGTGCCCGCCATCACGATCATGGGCGCGCGCCAGAAGGGAAGGCCGATAGGCGTGCGCGCCAGGCTGGCGGCACTCTCCGACGTAATTACAATCCAGCAATTGCCGTTAACATGCACCGGGGTCATCGCCGCCAAGACTTCCTGCTTGCCTGCCGGGTTGACGAACCGCATGTCGAGATTGGCGCCACCGTCGCAACTGGGTCCCAGGCGATGAAAGAGTCCGCTGCGAATCAATTCGGCCCGTTCGGCATCCAGATATTTCCGCGATACCGAAGGCGCCGAAGCGACGTAAAGAAAATTATCGCTGTCCTTCAGGCGCACCAAAATCTTGATGCGGGTATCGCCGACGGCGACGCGCGCCAAGGCTTCGCGCATTTCTTCCACCGGCTCGCTGGCGAATTTCTCGAAATGCCCGCGCAGCATGGCGGCCAGAACATGGTTGGTCTGAACCACGGCATTGCCGATCAGCGTCAATTGCTCGCGCTCGGCCCGCGCGAACTGCCAATAGAGAATCAGCGGAACCGACCAAAGCACCAAAGCCAGCAGAGCCAGCTTGAGGGTAAAGGAATGAACCAGACGCCAAAGCAGATTCCTATTGTTCGTGGCCATCCAGCCACCTGTAGCCGAAGCCCGGGTAGTTCTTAATCTGGGAAAAATGCGGATCCACATCGCGGAATTTCTGGCGAATGCGCTTGATGAAAGCGCGCACGTTGGTGCGGAAGCCGATTTCCCCATCGCCCGCGACAAAGCCTTCGCCATGCACGATGTCGTAAATCTCGCGGTAGCTCACATCGCGCTCGGCATGTTCGGTCAGATAGGCGACAATGTTGAATTCGGTGAGGGTGAGATCGATATTGCGCTCATGCCATAGCGCCCGCCGCGAGTCGTAACGCAACGCCAGCCCCTCATGGGCGGGCGCGCCGGGAAGCGGCTTTTGCGCCTGCCAGCGCTTCTTGTTGCCGGTCAGAATCAATTCGATCCGCCGCAGCAGAATGGAAAAGCTGCGGGATTTCTCCACAAAATCCACCGCACCGCCCAGAAGCCCCGCCTCTTCATAGATTTGCTCGCTAAGAACGGTGAGAAAAATGATGGGAATATCGATTTTTTCGACCCGCAAACGCTGCATCACCTCGATTCCACTGATGCCCGGCATTTTCCAATCCAGCAGGACCAGCTCGGCCGACGGGCTGCCGCAAAGATGATTTATCGCTTCCGCGCCACCCGGAAAAGAATCGATACGGTAGCCCGCATCCATCAGATTGGTGCTGACCGACTCCAGGAAAAGCTCGTCATCATCGACCACCATGACATGCCCGCGGGCATTCGCGATTTCAGTGTGTTGCATTGGCCCTCACCATCAATATGTGGCGGATGCAGATATCGGAAACATCCATCAATCCGCCGTTGCCGTCACTGCCGCCATATTTCAAAACCCGGAAAGAGGCGGCATTGAGATTGGGATAAAAGAAGAGCCGGAAGGAGCAATTGTTCGACGCATAGACCCATTCACGGGACAGATCGTCATTCTCGATACGAGCCGGGGGACCCAGCAACCGCCGCACCGCGCTGGGCGGCATTCCGATCAAGCGTGCCGGATCGACCGGCACAGCTTTCTTGCTGCGGACTGCCCGTTCCGGCGCGCGCCGTTCCGGTACCGCTTTTTTTTGCACATTGACTTTCACCGGCTGCGCGACAGGGCCGGCAACGGGAGCCGAGGAGGAAACATCCCTGGGCGGAGGAACCGGCGGGGTCGCGGCAGGCGGGACAGGAGACCCTATCGTCATGCAACCGCCCAATGCCAAGAATACAAAACCGCCGGACAGACTTTTAAGTTGACGCCGCGTGCCTACACGCAATCTCACAAGCACCCGGCCAGTATCTCGCTTCAGCATTCGAGCCTCTTTCGACCACTGACCGTGCCTCCCAACGTTGATCTTTTTTTATCTTGTATTTGTAACGGACCATTCGGATTTGTCTATTAAATGCCACAGAAGCAAAATCGGTTTCGTGGAGAAAGCTTTTTTCAGCGCGCATAATGCCGCAAGGGCTAAGGGTTTTTGAACCCCTCCCTAAAAAGGCTAGAGAAACACTTAACGCTGGGAACCAATATCAGTGCCTCGCTGTGGCGGCCGAATGTGCTAACGAGCAATTTTTCAGCAGCATTCTGCTCATTCGATTTGCGGGATGGCATTTTGATGGCATCACCGTGGCGATTTCAGTGTGAAGATTTTCGAGTTCCGGTTCCGGCGCATTGGCAAAACACAGCAAATATTGTCTGCTGAATCGGAACGATGAATCGATCTTGCTGAGACGGATCGGACCCCGCGCAACACCAGCGGGTTCAGCCGCCGAATGAAAGGCTGAGCGTCAGGCGCGCGGCAGGCGGTAGGCCACCAATTCGCCCGTATAATTGCCGCCGCCGATGGCCAGCACGATATATTGCCGTCCGTCCAGCATATAGCTCATGGGCGATCCGGTCTGCGGCGCCGACATATAGACGGCGCCCTTTTCCTCGCCGGTCTCCTTGTCATAAGCGCGCAGCATGGCGCCGCGCGCGCCCGATGGCGTGATGTTGAACCCCGACTCGCCGCAGATCACCAAGGCTTTGGTCACCATCGGCCCCAACAGGCCGGGCCGTCCGGTGCGTGGGATATTCAACCCCTTCAAAGCGGGGTGGTTCTTGATCGCATCGGGCGTATCGCCATGCGCGATCTGCCAGGCGATGTCCCCCTTGACCAGGTCGATGGCGGTAATGCGGCCATAGGGCGGCTTCATCAGCGGCAAGCCCTGAACCGTGGTGACCCCAGGACGCAGCCCGCCGCCAGCTGCCGGTGCCGGCGCTGACGGTCGCCGACGGGAATTGTCGCCGCCCATGGGTGTGTTGTGCCTGACCGGGTTGCCCGGTACGCCATGCACCAAGGGAAATTCCGAAATCGCCGGATCGGTGACGGGAACGATGGTGTCGGACTGGACCGTCGTTTGAGAAAACAAATAAGCCATGTGCGTTTGGGGATCGTAGCAGCCACCAGGCCAGTTGATGCCCCCTTGGGCCGCGGGCGTGAACAGCGCGCCCCACTTTCCATCCAGCGAACCCGTCATCGGCGGGTGATACACGCCGCCGGTACTGTAGCGCGAAATCAATTCCAGCCCCTGGGCATGCAGCTCGGGTGTGAAGTTGATGATGGTGCTCGCATCCACGCTTTGCGTCTCAAACGGCGGCGGCTTGGACGGGATGGGCTGCGTGGGGGAATACCATTCTCCCGGAACATTGCCGGCCGGCACCGGCATTTCCGGAATAGGCCAGATCGGGATGCCGGTGGCGCGGTCCAGCACAAAGAGAAAGCCTTGCTTGGTAGGCAGCGCCAGCGCTTTGACGGTTTTTCCATCATGGGGAAGATCGCAAAGAATGGGCGCGCAAGGCAGATCGCGATCCCACAAGCCGTGATGGACGGTCTGATAATGCCAGCGGCGCTTGCCAGTCTCGATATCCACCGCGACCAGCGACTCGCCGAACAGGGCCGGACCCGCGCGATAAATGCCGACAAAATCCCCCGGGGGAAGCTCGACCGGCAGATAGACAAGGCCCATGTCCAGGTCGGCGGAAAGCTGGGACCAAACACCGGTATTGCCGGCCTTCTCCGCGTCGCCGGGATTTATCCAAGTGTCGTAGCCGAACTCACCCTTGCGGGGGATGGTATGGAAAATCCATTTGCGCCGGCCGGTGCGCGCATCGAAGCCGCGCACATAGCCTTTCACATTGCTGCGGCTCTTGGGCACGCTTCCGGCCAGATGGGCCGCGCCGACCACCACCGTGTTGCCCGCCACCAGCGGCGTGGCATGCAGCCCAACATCGGCGGTTTCGGGATCGATGTTCTGGTCCAGAGTCAATTTGAGATCGACGATACCCTTGTCGCCGAAGCGCTTAACGGGCTGCCCATCCTTGGCATTCAGCGCGATCAGCCTATAGCCGGGGGTGACATACAGGATGCGCTCATCCCCCTTGCCGTCCGTCCAATAAGACAGGCCGCGTCCCGAATACTGGCGCGGCGCATTGAGACCCCGCTGGCCCTCATCCAAGGAATACATCCAGCGCACTTCGCCGGTCCCCGGATCCAAGCACACCACGGCGCGGCGCGATCCGGCTGTGACATACATCCGTTTGTTGATCACAAGCGGCGTGCCTTGATAGACATATTCCGGGCGCGGCCCAAACGAATCCGTCTTGAATCGCCACGCCACTTCCAGGTCGTTGAAGTTCGCCCCATTGATCTGATCCAGCGGCGCATAGCGCGTATTGGCAAGATCATTGGCATAGTGCCGCCATTCGGTGTTCTGCGGCGTGGCCGATTGCGCCCAACCCGACAAGCGGGACGCGAGCAGTCCCGCTACGGACGCCAAAAGCGTTTTCCTGCGCGTCAGCATGACATCTCCCATCCCTAGGTTCTTTCGCCTACTCTATTAATGTGCAGATGCTGGCGGGCTGCCCAATCCTTGCCTGCTTCCCGAGATGATATATTATTGATGAAAAACATAGCGTTGCGTAGGAATATGATGACCAAGACCGAGGATATCGATGTCCTTACCGTTTGCCAGCTTTTGCGCCCAGACGAGGAAGCCGAAATTGCGGGGCGCTACCGCCTCACCCGCGCCGACCGGGCCAATGTCCCCAATGAAATTGCCTCCAAGGCGCGCGCTTTGATTACCAGCGGCCTTGACGGGGCTGATGCGGCCCTGATCAACCGTATGCCGCAGCTGGAAATTATCACTGTCAACAGTGTGGGTTATGACCTGGTGGACGTGCCCCTGGCCACACGCCGCAAGATACCGATAACCCACACCCCGAACGTTCTGACGGATGACGTGGCGGACTTGGCGCTGGGCCTGATGATCATGACCGCGCGGCGCCTTGGCCAGGCCGATCGTTTTGTACGGTCCGGAAATTGGCTGCAGCGTAGGTTCGAGGTGGCCGAAAAAGTGACCGGCAAGACACTCGGCATTTTGGGCATGGGCCGCATCGGCCGGGCCATCGCCCAGCGCGCCGAAGGGTTCGCCATGGAGATTCTTTATACCGATCGCGTGCCAGTGGACGTGCCGTATCGCTATTGTCCCGACTTGTTGACGCTGGCCCGGGAAAGCCATTTCTTGATGGTCGCCGCTTCGGCCGGACCGGAATCCAAACATCTGATCGATGCCGAGATTCTCAAGGCGCTGGGCAGCAAGGGCATCCTGATCAATATCGCCCGCGGCAGTCTGGTTGACGAAAAAGCCCTGATCGCCGCACTGGAGGCGGGTACGCTTGGGGGCGCGGGCTTGGATGTCTTCGAACATGAACCGCGCGTGCCGGAGGCCTTGTGCCAGCGCGACGACGTGGTGCTATTGCCTCATATCGCCTCTTCGACACGCCAGACGCGGGGCGCCATGGGACAATTGGTTATTCAAAATCTCGATGCGTGGTTTTCGGGCAAGCCCTTGGTCACGCCGGTGCCCGAAAGCCAGTCTATCCTGTCTTCTTAGTATCGGACGGTTTTGCTTTTCCCCGGCGGTGTTCCGCACGGGCATGATGCCGGAAAAACGCAACAGATGCCGGGAGCATATTCGTAGCCGTAAAGCAAAGGGAGGAACGCATGCTGAAGCGCATTCTTTTGCCTGGGATCGTGACGCTGGCCTTGGCCGGCTGCGGCGACAACGCCGACCTTCCCAAGGAAGCGGGATATGGACCCAATCCGACCCTGCCGGCGCCGCGCTCCACACTTATTCCTTACGTACATATCGCCCCCGCCAAGGGTTGGCCTCAGAACGGCAAGCCGGTTGCCGCCCCCGGTCTGACGGTCAAGGCTTTCGCCAGCGGCCTCCACCATCCGCGTTGGCTTTATATCTTGCCCAATGGCGATGTATTGGTGGCCGAAGCCAAAGCCCCGCCGCGGCCCGACAATAACAAGGGTATCCGTACCTGGGTCCGCCGCAAGCTGATGACCGCCGCCGGCGCCGGAGGGGCCTCGCCCAATCGTATCTTGTTGTTGCGCGATACCAATGGCGACGGCATGGCCGATGTCAAAACGGTGTTCCTGGAAAACCTCCATTCGCCGTTCGGCATGGCGCTGGTGGGCAACATATTCTATATCGCCAACACCGATGCGATCGTGCGCTTTCCCTATCGGGAAGGCCAAACCCGCATCACCGCCAAGCCCACCCAGGTAACGGACCTGCCCGCCGGCACGATCAACCGTCACTGGACAAGGAATGTGGTCGCCAGTCCCGACGGGACCAAGCTCTATGCCGCGGTAGGATCCAACTCCAATGCCGCCGAGAATGGCTTGGCGGTCGAGGAAGGGCGCGCCGCCATTTTGGAAGTAGACATCGCTACCGGCAAGAAGCGTCTCTTCGCCACCGGATTGCGCAATCCCAACGGCATGGCCTGGGGGCCGGACGGCATGTTGTGGGCTGTGGTGAACGAACGCGACGAAATCGGCGGGGATCTGGTGCCGGACTATCTGACCTCGGTCAAGGATGGCGGCTTTTACGGCTGGCCATTCAGCTATTTCGGCCAGCATATCGATGACCGGGTGGAAGAAAAACATCCCGAATTGGTCGCCAAGGCCATTTTTCCCGACTACGCCTTGGGCGCGCACACCGCATCCCTAGGCTTGACCTTCGCCGATGGCGCGCAGCTGGGTGATGCCTACGCCAGCGGCGTCTTCATCGGACAGCATGGCTCCTGGAATCGCAGACCGCGCAGCGGCTATCGCGTAGCGTTCGTGCCCTTCCGGAACGGCAAACCCGCAGGTATGCCAAAGGATGTGTTGACCGGTTTTGTCAGTGAGAGCGGCGATGCCTATGGGCGCCCGGTCGGCGTCGTGATCGACAAAGCGGGCGGGCTGTTGGTGGCCGACGATGTCGGCAATATCGTTTGGCGGGTGACCAAAGACATTGAGCCTTCCTGACCGCCCCACCGCTGATTCCGGCGACGACATCCCACCGCTCAGGGGGACATCAGGCGGACAATTGCTCGTCTTGGGTGCGCAAATTTGCGTGCGACCAATCTTGCAGCGCCTGGGACGATCGGCTCACGGAAGCCCGCAGCTCCTTGATGATATCCGAAACCATTTTGTTTGGCGTGCCGCCAAGCGAAGCCTGTTCCAATTCGCGCGCCAGACTGCTGGCCTGGACAGCCCCGACATTGCCGGAAATACTGATGAGAATATGCGCCTGCTTGGCGACGCCGGCAAGATCACCTGCCGCATGGCAGATTTCGATCTGCTCCAGATGGCTTTCGACGGAATGCAGGTAGAGCATGATCAGATCGCGCAGGTTGTCCGACGGCAGGACCGAGCGCAGATCCTCCAGCTTGGCGGCGTCGATGGGTGTGGCGGAACTGGTGCCTATAGCCGCCGCTTCGGGCGCCGGCGGGCTTGCCCCGATCTTCGCGGCAAGCATTTGCAGCTTGGCCAAAACTGGCGCGGGCTGGAAAGGCTTGGAGATATAGTCGTCCATGCCCGCGGCCAGATACTCCTCGCGCAAGCCCGTCATGGCGTTGGCGGTCATGGCATAGATCGGAATCGAATTTTGGGGCGCCGGTAGAGCCCGGATACGGCCCGTGGCCTCGACGCCGTCCATTTTCGGCATCTGAATGTCCATCAAAACCAGATCGAATTGACCAATCTCGACCGCTTCCACCGCCAAAAGACCATTTTCGACCGCGGTGACGTGATGTCCGGCCTTGCTGAGCAGCAGCGTGGCGTACATCTGATTGACCTTATTGTCTTCCGCCAGAAGAATGCGCAATCCGCCCGCCGCGCCTTCCAATTTTGCGGAAGGCGCCGGGACAGCCGCAGCGGAAAGTTTGGGTTCCTGCTTGGCGCCCTGCCCGGTATGAATATTGACCATCGCATCCAGCAAATCCTGGTACCGCAGCGGCTTTTCCAGAACCGCCTCCAACCGCAACGCAGCGCGGTTCTTGATCGATGCGCGCCCGCCCGAAGACACGATGATCAGCTTGCTGTCGGCCAGATTGGGATGGCTGCGGATGCGTTCGGCCAGCGCGTCGCCGGCAAGGCCGGGCATCATCAAGTCCAGGAACACCACGTCGTAAGGCTGATTGCGGTTCCAGGCCCGTTCCATTTCCGCCATAGCGGCGAAGCCGTCATTCGCGGTGACGACCGCCATGCCGAAATATTCCAGCTGTCGCCGCATGATTTCCAGATTGATTTGGATATCGTCCGCCACCAGCACCCGCAGATTTTTAAATGTAGCCGGCAATTCCTCGCGGTCGACGACACTACCCGGCGCTTTTTCGAACGGAATGGTGAACCAGAAGGTGGATCCCACGCCCAAGCGGCTGGAAACCCCAATCTCCCCGCCCATCCGTTCCACCAGCTGCTTGCAAATCGCCAAGCCCAAACCTGTGCCGCCAAAACGGCGCGTCACCGAACTGTCCGCCTGGCTGAATTTTTGGAACATGCGTTCGCGTACGCTTTCGGCCATGCCGATGCCGGTGTCTGTCACCTCAAAATGCAATGGCGCCTTTCCGCTCGCATCTGGCCGATCGCCCAACTTGACGACTACCTGGATCGCAACCGCGCCCTTTTCAGTAAATTTGATGGCGTTGCCCAGCAAGTTCAACAAAATCTGACGCAGCCGGGTGGGATCGCCGCGATAGGTACCCCGCGCTTCGGGCGCAATATACATCGCCAAATCGATGCCCTTTTCCTGGGCCTTGGACGCCATCAAAGCGGCGGCATTCTCCACCGCGGCAACCAGATCGAAATCGATAATCTCGATCTCGAGCTTGCCGGCTTCCAGCTTGGAGATGTCCAGAATGTCGTTGAGAATGGCCAGCAGCGATTCACCCGATTCCTGCACAACTTTGACGAAACGGCGTTGTTCGCCGTCCAAAACCGTATCCTGCAACAGACCCGCCATGCCGAGAATGCCATTCATCGGCGTGCGGATTTCGTGGCTCATATTGGCCAGGAATTCGGACTTGACGCGGTTGGAAGCTTCGGCGGTTTCCTTGGCGCTTTGATTGGCCAGCAACTCCGCTGCAAGACGCTGACGCTCCAGCGCACCGTCGCGGAACATGCGCAGCGCACGCGCGAACTGACCGATTTCATCGGGACGGTTCTGAAACGGGATTTTGGATTGGGTATTGCCCTCGGCCACCACGCCCATGGTGTTCGTGATCACGCGAAGCGGCCGGATGACGCGCCAGATGACATAGCCGGCCGCGGAGACGGCCAGTCCGATGGACAGAAACATCAAGGCGATCGCCAAATAGAGATGGCGCTTCGCGGCTTTGGCCTGGTTCGAAGCATGATCTTCAGCCAGATCCAAGGCCGTTGAGGAAACCTCTTGCAAACTCTGCAGAGCCGGGCTGGAAAAAAAGAACCATTCCTGCGCCGGCATCGGCCCGCTTCGCCCGCTGATCCGATCCGCCAACATCTTGTCGCGCACCGGAAGAAATTCTTTGAAGTAGGCTTGCCGGGCGTTGGCGATCGCGGCCTTGAGCTTGCGCGGCAAGGGCTGCAATTTCGCATCCGATTCCACGGTGTCCCACTGGGCCTCGACCCGCCCCATGAGATTGGCAAGACCTAGCAACTGGGCGGCAGATGGACGCGCAGCGCCGGAAAGCGCATTGGAAACGCTCTGCCGATCGGAACCCGCATGGGTGCGTACGCGCCAGGCGGCATCGCTTATCTTGAGCATTTCATTGATGAAAGCGTCGCTATTGGTGATGCGGGTGGCGACAATGTCGGCTTCGACATTCATTGCAACCAGCAACTTGGTCTGCGTGGTCTGCCGGTAGACAGCCATATTCGATGGACGCTGCGCCTTCGGAACCTGGAGAGCCCGTAGCACTTGAGGTAACATCTTCTCATAAAGATCGTTGCGCCAGACGATTTCGGCGAGGGTGGCGGAACCTTTGGACGGCGAATTTTCCAGCCTTTGGATCAGCAGCCGCATGGAGGCTTTTGTCCGGGCGTGGGCTTGGGCAATGCGCCGCTGCATGTCTGCGCTTACCGCATTTTCGGTATCGATCGCTGGCGCCACAAACCCGCCCTCAATACGAATATCGGCCCTGGCTGCAAGCAAGGCGCGCTCGGTGTTCACGACATAGGCTATCCGCGTTGCCTCGCCCTGACGCAAAAAGGCATCCCTTGCCATGACGGCAAAGACGGCAATCAGCACAACCACCAGCACGCCGGTGATCACGGACAAAAGCATGCTGATGGACTGAAATCGCTTTATCAAAAAAGAAACCCGCGCCAGCAACGTGACCAGCGTAAACAGAAATGATGAGAATGGACTTAAGAGCGGTTTCTTCCGCCACGCCAAAAGGCCGGTTTCCCGGCCCGAAACGCCGGCAATTTAAGCATCCATTAAGGCTGACAGCAGCGAAGCGAAAAAAGGATTGATTTACCACGCGCCCTCAACGGGCTGCAGGAATGCGGCGGGAGACTGTCGGTCAGGCTGTGCCGCTGGCACCCAATCGATCGTCACGGCGCCGCTCCTGTCCGGTCATCTATGCTCAGACAAATCTGCTAAGACCAGCAGAGGACGGCCGTGACGCTGTCAGCATTGGGCGAAAGTCCATCCCCACCAATGTGTTAGCGGCGGACTTGCCTCTGGCGGCTTTTGGACACCGCCTGCTCGCCCAGATGCTTGCGTCGCCGAGCGACTTTCTGGAGAATCCCCGAAAGACACTCGGTCTAGGGGACGCGCATGTCGATATGGGACTGGCTCTTCAACCCCTCGGGTCTAACACCGCACGGATTTTGCCTGCTTTGGGCGCCGGGCATGATCGCGCTGCATGCCGCCTCGGATGCGATCATCGGCCTGGCCTATTTTTCCATTCCCTTGGCGCTGGCCTCCTTCGCCGCCAAGCGCAAGGATCTGGAATATAGCTGGATTATCCATCTGTTCGTGGCCTTCATCCTGGCCTGCGGCACGACGCATCTGATGTCCATCCTGACCCTGTGGTCGCCGGCCTATGGCGCGGAAGCGATTGTCAAGCTGATCACCGCGGCTCTGTCCATCGCGACAGCGGTGATCTTGTGGCCGCTGATTCCAAAATTGCTCGCGGTCCCTTCGGCCAGCCAGCTCAAAGAGCTCAACCTTCAGCTTGCCTTCAAAGTCAAGGAACAGGGTCACACCGAGGAATTGCTACGGCAAAGCGAAGCGAAAATTCGCCACTCCAATGTGGAACTTGAAAAACGGGTCGAAGAGCGCACCGCGCAACTCGTCATCGCCAACCAGCAATTGAAGGATGCGGTGGCCCAGCGCGACCTGTTGCTGCGGGAAGTTTATCATCGCGTGAAGAACAATCTGCAGATGATCGACAGTATCGTGATGTTGCAGAGCCGCCAGTTGGACGATGAAGCCGCCAAGGAGGGGTTGAAAAGCCTGCGCAGCCGTCTCTATGCCCTGGGCCTGGTGCATATGCAGTTGATGAGTTCGCAAAATCTCAAGACGTTCGACGTGGCGCCCTTCCTGCGCGAACTGTCCGCCAATATTCTCGAGGGAACGGCGCGGCACGACATCGAATTGTCGGTCAAGGCGATTCCCTTGGATGTCGGGCTGGATTTCGCGATTCCGCTGGGCCTTTTGGTGACGGAGTTGGTGACAAATTCTCTCAAACACGCTTTCCCCGACGGCAAAGGCAAGGTCGAAGTGAGCCTGAGCCGGTTGGACGATGAAAGAATCGTTTTGGTCGTTTCCGACAATGGATTGGGCTATGATCCCGTCAATAAGCCGCAAAAGGATCGCCGGGGCGGCTTGGGGACGACGTTGATGGATGGGTTGATCAAACAACTGAAAGCAACCATGACGGTCCGCAGCGGCAACGGCACAACCAGTGAGGTCCATTTCGCCTCAACGGTGATCGCATGACGTCCTTGCGGAAATCCGTCCTGATCGTGGAAGATGAATTCCTGATCGCCATCGGCCTTTCCAGCCAAGTCGAGGATATGGGGCTTGTTGTTTGCGCGACCGCCGACACGGCGGACGGCGCGGTCGCTCTGGCCAAAGAACATCGCCCCGCCGTGATCCTCATGGATGTGCGGCTGCGCGGCGTGCGGGACGGGGTGGATGCCGCGTTGGAAATTCACCACCATCTTGGCTCCAAGGTGATCTTTATCACCGGCTCCCGCGAGCAGGCCACCATCGAACGGATCAGCCAGGA
>DATEEB010000222.1:0-6206 GCA_035281345.1 Rhizomicrobium sp.
AGCTAAGAATTTTCCTGTTCTTCCGCGGCGAATCTTCCGTTAAACCGCATGCGCGCGTGGGCGGTGACGGCCTATACTGCACCCGCGAATAACACGGGCCTGACCTGCGGGGACGTCTGGGGGCGACGGGACAGGGCCACGGGGTATGCGTATGGAAGAATTGTTGCTGGAATATCTGCCGATCCTGATTTTCATCGGGCTGGCGGCCGTTCTGGGCGGGGCGTTGATCGTGATTCCGTTGCTGGTCGCCCCCAGCAAGCCAGATCCTGAGAAATTGTCGGCCTATGAATGCGGCTTTCCCGCCTTCGGGGATGCGCGCATGAAATTCGATGTGCGTTTCTATCTGGTCGCCATCCTGTTCATCATCTTCGATCTGGAGGTGGCGTTCCTGTTTCCCTGGGCCATCACGCTGGGCAGCATCGGTCTGTTCGGCTTCTGGTCGATGATGGTGTTCTTGGGCGTGCTGACCGTCGGCTTCATCTATGAATGGAAGAAAGGCGCCCTGGAATGGGAGTGATCCGCCCACCTTCTGATTCATATGGCGGCGCGGCCCGCGCGGGTGTTGAGGGTGCAAGCGCATCCATCATCGACAACGATCCCTATTTCAAGGCGCTGCAGGCCGAGATGGCCGACAAGGGCTTTCTGGTCACCAGCTCCGAAGCCCTGGTGAATTGGGCGCGCACCGGCTCCATGATGTGGATGACCTTCGGGCTGGCCTGCTGCGCCGTCGAGATGATGCAGGCTTCGATGCCGCGTTACGACCTGGAGCGGTTCGGCTTCGCCCCGCGCGCCTCACCGCGCCAAAGCGATGTGATGATCGTCGCCGGCACCCTGACCAATAAAATGGCGCCCGCGCTGCGCAAGGTCTACGACCAGATGCCGGAGCCGCGTTATGTGATCTCCATGGGTTCTTGCGCCAATGGCGGCGGCTATTACCACTATTCCTATGCCGTGGTGCGCGGCTGTGACCGTATCGTGCCGGTGGACATTTATGTGCCCGGATGCCCGCCCACCGCCGAGGCGCTGGTCTATGGCGTGATGTTGCTGCAGCGGAAAATCCGCCGCACCGGCACCATTGAGCGCTGAACATGAGCGATTTGGCGTCCTTAAGCGAAAGCATCAAATCCGCGCTGGGTAGCGCGGTGGCGGGCGTGACGCTTTCGCGCGGCGAGTTGACCGTGGATGTGCAGGCCGCGGACATTCTCAAAGTGATGGTCCATCTGCGCAACAGCGAGGACTTTAAGATTCTGGTGGATCTGTGCGGCACCGATTGGCCGCAGCGCGCCAAACGTTTCGACGTGGTCTATCACCTTCTGTCCCTGACCAAGAATGCGCGCATCCGCGTCAAGGCGCAGGTCGGCGAGGGCGAGAGCATCGCCTCCATCATCGGGGTCTATCCCGCCGCCGGCTGGTTCGAGCGCGAATGTTTCGACATGTATGGCGTGGCGTTCGCCGATCATCCCGACATGCGCCGCATTCTCACCGATTACGGTTTTTCCGGTTATCCGCTTCGCAAGGACTTTCCGCTCACCGGCTATGTCGAGCTGCGCTATGACGATGAGCTCAAGCGCGTGGTCTATCAGCCGGTCCAGCTGGTGCAGGAATTCCGCGATTTCGATTTCATGAGCCCCTGGGAAGGCGCGCCCCACATCCTGCCGGGCGACGAAAAGGCCGCTGCTCCTGCCGATGCGGGGAAGAAACCATGAGTACGGTAACGCTGGACGCAAAACAGGGTCATCAGTCCGACGATCCCAAACTGACGATCAATTTCGGGCCCCAGCATCCGGCGGCGCATGGCGTGCTGCGCCTGATCCTGGACCTGGATGGCGAAATCGTCACCCGCGTCGATCCCCATATCGGGCTGCTGCATCGCGGCACCGAAAAGCTGATCGAGCACAAGACCTATCTGCAGGCGATCCCCTATTTCGACCGGCTGGATTATGTCGCGCCGATGAACCAGGAGCATGCCTTTTGCCTGGCGATCGAAAAGCTGCTGGGAATGGAAGTGCCCAAGCGCGGCCAGTATATCCGCGTGCTGTTCTCCGAGATCGGCCGTCTGCTCAACCATCTGCTTAACGTCACCACCCAAGCGATGGATGTGGGTGCGCTGACCCCGCCGCTATGGGGCTTCGAAGAACGCGAGAAGCTGATGGTGTTCTATGAGCGCATTTCCGGCAGCCGCATGCATGCCGCCTATTTCCGCGCCGGCGGGGTGCATCAGGACATGCCGCCCGGCCTGGCCGAGGACATCCTGAAATTCTGCGATCACTTCGTCACCGTGCTGGACGATATCGAAGGTTTGTTGACCGAGAACCGCATCTTCAAGCAACGCAATGTCGATATCGGGATTCTCACCCGCGCCGAGGCCGAGATGTGGGGCATGTCGGGCGTGATGCTGCGCTCCACCGGCGTGAAATGGGATCTGCGCCGCAGCCAGCCTTACGAATGCTACAACGAGCTGGATTTCCAGATTCCCATCGGCAAGAACGGCGACAATTACGACCGCTATGTGATGCGCATGGAAGAGATGCGCGAATCCACCAAGATCATGCGCCAATGCATCCAGAAGATGCCGGTGGGTCCGGTGGTTAGCGCCGACAACAAGGTGGTGCCGCCGAAGCGCGGCGAGATGAAGGCTTCGATGGAAGCCCTGATCCATCACTTCAAGCTTTACACCGAAGGTTTCCATGTCCCGGCGGGCGAGGCCTATGCCGCGGTGGAAGCGCCCAAGGGCGAGTTCGGCGTCTATCTGGTGGCCGACGGCTCCAACAAGCCGTACCGCTGCAAGATCCGCGCGCCCTCTTATGTGCATCTGCAGGCGATGGATTACATGTGTAAGGGCCATATGCTGGCCGACGTGTCGGCGGTGCTGGGCTCGCTGGACATCGTGTTTGGCGAGGTGGACCGGTGACTGTGCAGATCAACCCCAATATCGATATCGCCCAGAAGCAGCTGGATGCCTACAATGCCCAGGACTTGGAGACTTATGTCTCGTTCTTCGCCGCCGATTGCATTGTGTCGGGCCTCAACGGGGTGCCCACCGAGACCAGCCGCGACGCGCTTCATGCGCGCTATGCCAAGGCTTTCGCGCAGTTCCCTAAGAACAAGGCGGTGCTCAAGAACCGCATCGCCGTCGGCAATAGCGTGGTGGATCACGAATTGGTGATCCGCGAGCCAGGCGGCGAGCAATTCGAGATTATCGCGATTTACACCTTCAAGGACGGGCTGATCAGCCGCGTCGATTTCGCAAAGTAGGACCATGTCGCTTCGCCGTCTTGCCCCGCCGGAAATCCAGCCCGCAAGCTTCGCCTTCAGCGCGGAGAATGCGCTATGGGCGCGCGACACCATCGCCAAATATCCGCCGGGCCGCCAGGCCAGCGCGGTGATCTCGCTGCTGTGGCGCGGCCAGGAGCAGGAAGGCTGGGTCAGCCATCCTATGGTGGAAAGCATCGCCAAGATGCTGGCCATGCCCTTTATCCGGGTGCTGGAAGTGGCGACCTTCTACACCATGTTCAACCTGGAGCCGGTGGGCACGCTGATTCAGGTCTGCACCACCACGCCTTGCTGGCTGCGCGGCTCCGATGCCGTGGTGGCGGCCTGCAAGAAGCATATTCACCCCCATGAAAAGACGCTGTCGGCGGACGGCAAATTTTCCTGGATGGAAGTGGAATGTCTGGGCGCCTGCGTGAACGCGCCCATGCTGCAGATCGGCAGCGACTTTTATGAAGACATTGACGGTCCGATCACCGAGCGGATGATCGCCGACTTACGTGCCGGCAAAAGGATCAAGCCGGGCCCACAAAACAGCCGCACTTCGTCCGAGCCGGAAGGCGGGGCGACCACCCTGACCGATGCCGCGCTCTACGATGGCTCGATCATCGGTCAATACAAGGTCGCTGCGCCGCCGCCGCCCGCCGAACCCAAGAAGCCGGGAGCCTGATCCGATGCTCGCCGACAAGGACCGTATCTTCACCAATCTCTACGGCTTTCAGGACCCGGGCCTGGAAGGCGCCAAGAAGCGCGGCCAGTGGGACAATACCAAGGCCATTCTGGAATTGGGGCCCGAAGGCATTGTCGAGATCATGAAGAAGTCGGGCTTGCGCGGCCGCGGCGGCGCGGGTTTCCCCACCGGCCTGAAATGGTCCTTCATGCCCAAGGAGATCAAGGAGCGGCCGCATTATCTGGTGGTCAATGCCGATGAATCCGAGCCGGGCACCTGCAAGGACCGCGACATCATGCGTCACGATCCGCACACCCTGGTCGAAGGGTGTTTGGTGGCCTCCTTCGCGATGCGGGCGCATGCCTGTTACATCTATGTGCGCGGCGAATTCATCCGCGAGCGCGAGGCGCTGCAGCGCGCCGTTGACGAGGCCTATGCCGCCAGGCTGATCGGCAAAAACAATATCCATGGCTGGGATTTCGATCTTTATGTTCATCACGGGGCGGGCGCTTACATCTGCGGCGAGGAAACCGCCCTGCTGGAAAGCCTGGAAGGCAAGAAGGGCCAGCCGCGCCTCAAGCCGCCATTCCCGGCCAATGTCGGTCTCTATGGCTGCCCCACCACCGTCAACAATGTGGAAAGCATTGCGGTCGCGCCCACCATCATCCGGCGCGGCGCCGACTGGTTCGCCGGGATCGGCCGCCCCAACAATACCGGCACCAAGGTGTTCTGCATTTCTGGCCATGTGAACAAGCCCTGCAATGTCGAAGAGGAAATGGGCATTCCGCTGCGCGAATTGATCGACAAGCATTGCGGCGGGGTGCGCGGCGGCTGGGACAATCTCTTGGCGGTGATCCCCGGCGGCGCTTCGGTGCCGCTGCTGCCCAAGAACATCTGCGACGATGTGCTGATGGATTTCGACAGTTTGAAAGCGGTGCAGTCGGGGCTGGGCACGGCGGCGGTGATCGTGATGGACAAATCCACCGATGTGATCAAGGCGATCCAGCGGCTGGCCTATTTCTACAAGCATGAATCTTGCGGCCAATGCACGCCTTGCCGCGAAGGCACGGGTTGGATGTGGCGGGTGATGACCCGCATGGTGAAGGGCGATGCCAAGGTTTCGGAGATCGACCTGCTGCAGGAAGTCAGCAAGGAAATCGAGGGCCATACCATCTGCGCGTTAGGCGATGCGGCGGCTTGGCCGATTCAAGGCCTGATCCGGCATTTCCGTCCTGAGATCGAAAAGCGCATCGCCGATTTTTCCCGCATGGCGGCGGAGTAAGACATGGCCACTCGCAAACTCATCGTCGACGGCAAGGAAATCGAGGCGGATGATTCCATCACTTTGCTGCAGGCTTGCGAGCAGGCAGGCGCCGAGATTCCACGCTTCTGCTATCACGAGCGGCTGTCGGTGGCGGGCAATTGCCGCATGTGTCTGGTGGAATGGGTGGGCGCCCCCAAGCCGCAGGCGTCGTGCGCCTTGCAGGTCAAGGACATCTTCCCCAACAAGGACGGGACCCCCGCCAAGATCAACACCACCTCACCTTATGCCCGCAAGGCGCGCGAAGGGGTGATGGAATTTCTGCTGATCAACCATCCCTTGGATTGCCCGATCTGCGACCAGGGCGGGGAATGCGACCTGCAGGACCAGGCGATGGGTTATGGCCGCGCCGCCTTCCACCGCTTCAACGAGAACAAGCGCGCCGTCGAAGACAAATATATGGGCCCGCTGGTCAAGACCATCATGACCCGCTGCATCCAATGCACCCGCTGCGTGCGCTTCGCCACCGAGGTGGCGGGCGTGCCCGACCTGGGCGCCACGGGGCGCGGCGAGGATATGGAAATCACCACCTATCTGGAAAAGGCGTTTGCATCCGAACTGTCGGGCAATGTGGTGGACCTCTGCCCGGTGGGGGCGCTGACATCCAAACCTTATGCCTTCAATGCCCGTCCCTGGGAATTGCGCAAGACCGAAAGCGTGGATGTGATGGACGCGCAGGGCTGCAATATCCGCGTCGACACCCGTGGGCCGCAGGTGATGCGGGTGCTGCCGCGCCTGAACGAGGAAGTGAACGAGGAGTGGATTTCCGACAAGGCGCGCCATGCCTGTGACGGACTGGTGCGCCAGCGTCTCGACCGCCCCTATATCCGCGTCCATGGCAAGCTGAAGCCCGCCAGTTGGAGCGAGGCCTTTGCCGCCATTGCCGCCAAGGTGCGCAGCACGTCGCCGGACAAGATGGCCGCCATTGTCGGCGATCTGGCGGCG
>DATEEB010000223.1:0-2387 GCA_035281345.1 Rhizomicrobium sp.
AGGTGAGTACGTCGAACTGATTATCAATAATCCGAGCGGATCTTATACCTACACAGTTGGTACTGGTGGCACCGGAGGCACTGGGACCAAGCAAGCAGGTGGTCATGGCGGAGCGGGCATCATCATAGTCGATGAGTATTATTAGGAATGATAGCCCCCAATTATCGTATTCGGCCGGTGTCTTCGCCAGCGCCGCGGGACGTGTCTCCTCCGGCCGCTCGCTTAGCTCGCGGCGTTCGGCACTCAAATCGATCCACTGGATCGATTTGCCCGCGCCACTACGCTGCCGCTAAGCGCCGCGTGTCGTGCCTCCTCCGGCCCTTCGCTTGCGCTCAGGGTGTTCGCCGCTCTCGCAGGTCCAACTGGACCTGCTCGTCTGTCGCCGCTCGTGCGGCGACAGGCCGCTCCTCACCCCGCGTAATAAAGATTCACCGGTAGGTCGCTGTGCTGCACGGCGTAAAAAGTTTGCAGCATCATCGCCACGATCCGGCCCGTGCCCGGCGACAAGCGGCCATGGATGGCTTCACGCGCCACCCCGAACATGCCGGCGGTTTCCGGATCGTCCATGCAGGGACGCTCAAAACCCATGTCCCAGGCTTCAAAGGCGCGCACCGCGATCTCGCGGTCCAGCATGATGCGCGGATTGACGTGGCGCGGATCCACCGCGATACGGGCATAGAGCTCGCGCACCGCGCGCTCTTCCCCTTCCAGAATCTGCAAAAATCCGCCGTCAATGAACAACAAAAGGCCGGTGATGCCGATCAGGGCATTGTGGCGGCGCGACACGGTCAGGATGTTGTCCAGATCGTCGAGGGCGACACGTTGCGTGGTATTGCTGGCATAAAGAATCTGGCGCATCGTGCCAAGCTGCCAGAATGAGGTTGAGAGAGGGTGAAAGCCCAGCCGAAAGACCGGTTGGGCTTTAAGGATTTGTTATTGAGCAGTCGCGGCCTGTGCCATTTTTCGGATGCTTAAGCTCGCGATGCTTCTGGGCCGGCGCGCTGCAATCCGCAATTGTGTTTGGCTGCGCCCCCAGCTATGCCGGGCCTATGCCTGTACATCTTATTAAGCTTTGCGTCGGTTGCGACAGTCTTGCGGACCTGTCGGCGTGGCAAAAAAAGCGGCTGAAGCAAATGCGCGCCAAAGGCCAAAAGCCTGAGTTAATCCACGTCACGCGGATGACGCCCAAGCGCACCGAGGAACTTTTGGATGGCGGTTCTCTTTATTGGGTTATCAAAGGTCAGATTGTCGCAAGACAAAGGCTTTTGGCCTTTCGGTCTGTGAAAAAGAACGGGGCCCGCCATTGCGGTCTGGTTTATGACAAGGACCTGGTGCCGGTGGCGGCCCGGGCCCGGCGCCCCTTTCAGGGTTGGCGCTATCTGGAAGCCGGGGATGCTCCGCCCGATCTGGCCAAAACAAAGGGCGCCAAGAATTTGCCCGAAGCGCTGCAACGCGAACTGTCGGCTTTGGGGCTGCTTTAGATTTTGGCGAGCGGCATATTGTCAATCAGCCTGGTCTTGCCCACCTTCGTCGCCGCCAGAATGCGCGCCGGGCGGTCCAGGCGCTCCAAGCGCGCCAATGTTTCGGCGTCACGAATGGCGACATAGTCTACTGCCTCGAATCCTGCCGCTTTCAAAGCGGCGGCCGTTCGTATTTCCACCTCCTTTGGCGTATGACCGGCTTGTGCCTGGGGCACGGCGTCCTTGAGGATCGCGTTCAGGCGGGCGGCGATTTTGCGTTCGCCCAGGCTCAAATAGGCATTGCGCGACGACATGGCCAAGCCGTCCGCTT
Organism: Rhizomicrobium sp.; assembly: GCA_035281345.1. Lineage (GTDB taxonomy): Bacteria > Pseudomonadota > Alphaproteobacteria > Micropepsales > Micropepsaceae > Rhizomicrobium. The sequence goes on from DATEEB010000223.1 coordinate 1,792, forward strand.
CGCGCAAGGTGGGCGCGCCGACAATCTGAACCGGTAGCGCCAGATCGGCGGCCAGCCGCTTGATCACCAGCAATTGCTGATAGTCCTTTTCCCCGAAGACCGCGATGTCGGGCCCCGCCGCGATCAGAAGCTTGGCGACCACGGTGGCGACGCCGGCAAAAAAATGCGGCCGAAAATCGCTTTCCAGACCCAGCGCAGGTCCCGCAACCGAAATGGTGGTGGCATGACCATCCGGGTAGATTTCGCGCGCTGTCGGCGTGAACACGATCTCCGCGCCGCTCCCCAATCTTTCTAAATCCGCGTTCAGGGTGCGGGGATAAGCGTCGAAATCCTCATGCGGCGCGAACTGGGTAGGATTGACGAAGATGCTCACCACCACCGTGTCGGCCTGGGCTCGGGCCTGGGTCACCAGCGACACATGACCGTCGTGGAGGGCGCCCATGGTGGGAACCAGTCCAATGCGATGTCCTTGCGCCTTGCGGGCCGCCAGCGCTGCGCGCAACTCGCGCACCGTCGAGGCGATGATGGTCATGCCGATGATCCAACTTGCTCTAGTGTCGTGGTTTCGAAGTTCGCGCCATCATTCATATAAGGCT
>DATEEB010000224.1:0-3472 GCA_035281345.1 Rhizomicrobium sp.
CGAGCCATTGTGATAGGACATGGGATTGAAGCGCGCCGCCTCGGCCGCCAGGGTGCGCACCCCCCAGCCGGAAAACATTTCCGGCATCAGCAGCGTGGCGGCCAGAATTTGCGCCCGTTCCGGCGCGGCGATGCGGCAGAATAGGACCTGTCCCGCATTGGAACTGCGCACCCGGCAAGGCTGTTTGGCCCCATCCAGGGCAATGGCATAGGTCCCCAAGTCCTCGACCCAGAATTTGGCTTCGAACGCAGCGCGCAGCTTTTCCGCTGCCAGCGCCAGTTCGCCCGCGCGGTCATGCTGGCCCAGCGCCGCCGCCAAGGCCGCGGCACCTTGCTTGGCGGCATAGACATAGGCCTGCACTTCGCAAAGGGCGATGGGCCCGGCGGCGAGCGTACCGTCGGCATGCATGATGGAATCGGCGGAATCCTTCCAGCCCTGGTTGGTCAGGCCATTGTCGCTCATCCGGTAATATTCGACAAAGCCGTCACCGTCGCGGTCGCCATAGGTGTCGATCCAGGCGAGCGCGGCTTCGATATGCGGCCACAATTGGCCTATGGCGGCGATGTCGCCGGTGCGCTCGAAATAGCGCGCCGCCAAAAGGACGAATAGGGGCGTGGAATCCACGCTGCCATAGTAATGACCGAACGGCACTTCGCCCAGGACGGCCATTTCGCAGGCGCGGGTTTCGTGCAGAATCTTGCCCGGCTCGGCGTCGGCGCGTTCGTCCGTGGCCGTCGCCTGGTGATAAGCAAGATAGCGCAATACGCCCCGCGCCAAGTCGGGATCGAGCCACAAAATCTGCAGCGCGGTGATCAACCCATCGCGCCCGAACGGCGTGGAGAACCAGGGCGTGCCGGCATAAGGATAAGGTCCTTGCGGCGTGTCGGTGACCAGCATGGAAAGATCGGCACTGGCCCGGTGCAACATGCGATTGGCCAATTCATTGCTGGAGGTGACGGAGCCGCCCAAGCTCGCTGCGCGCGCCGCGCCCCGCCGCGCCGAACGATACGGTTCGGAAAAAACTTCCGGGATCGGCGCGCGCTTCATGCTGCTGTCGGTGCAGCGCACCGTCATCACCAGCGCGAAACGTTCGCCGGGCATCAATTCCAATGCATACAGCGCCTGGCTTCGGGAAAGCTGGCGCGGCGGCGGATCGAAGCAAATCTCGCTGCGCCGCTCGATCCGGTCCAAACCGACATAACGGAAGATGGTCTTGGAATTGGCGATCACCGCGCTGCTGATCTCGCCGCGCTTGGGACGTTGCAGCCCGCGTATCTCGAACAGATCGGCGAAATCGGCGGCGAAATTGACGGTCAACCAGCATTTCTGCGGCCGGCTGTCGAAATTGTGGACGGCGATGCGCTCATGGCAGGTGCCCTGCCAGAGAAATTTGGAACGCCGGATATGCAAAATCTCGCGCGGCAATATGAGGGCATTACCCTGATAGATGTCGGGATTGGAGAGGTCCACGGTGAGGACCACATTGTCGTTCTCAACCGCCGAAGACAGAAACAGGGGCTTTTGCCCGTCTATCAAAAGCTGCACGCCGGACAAATAGCGCGTGTCGTTGTGAAAAAGCCCGCCGGGGGTCAGCCCCGGCGCGACGCAATCTCCCAGCGCATCGAACAAAGCGAAGGTGTCACCCTGCTTGAGAGTGCGCGGCCAGCGTTGCTGGATGGATTCTGTCGCCTGAATGTAGAAAGTCGAAATATCGTCAGGCGAGTCCGGGAGGATCTTGGCCTCCATAACGTCCCTTTTTTTAAAGCCCAAATCAGCCGTTCAAATCATTCCGCAGCCACTGCGACCGCTTCCTCGCCGTCGGCCAGATTTTCGTAGATCTTCAAATACTCGCGCGCCATGGCGCTCACGCTGAAGCGTTCCTCGAAACGCGAGCGGATGGTGGGGCGAAACAGCCGGTCCACCTGGCCGATGGCCGCCACGGCCTGAGCCACATCCTTGACCACAAAACCGGTTAAGCCGTCTTCCATGATTTCCGGCACCGAGCCGCATTCATAGGCGATCACCGGCGTGCCGCAGGCCATGCTTTCCACCATCACCAGGCCGAAAGGCTCCGGCCAGCTGATGGGAAAGAGCAGCGCCTTTGCGTTGCCCAGAAAATCGGATTTTTGCGCATCGCCGATTTCACCGATAAACTCCACATGGGGACTGCGGTCCAACACCGGTTTGACCTGGTCCCGGAAATAGTCGCGGTCGGCCGGGTCCACCTTGGCCGCCACTTTGAGTTTCCATCCCGCCCGGCGCGCGATTTCGATGGCGGGCAGAATGCCCTTATCGGGGCAGATGCGGCCCAGAAAGGCTAGATAGCCGCCTTGGCCGGCGCCTTCCTTCAGCGCTTGCACCGGCAAACCGTGATAGACCGTACCGCGCCAATTCACCGGCGGCACCGGCAGGCGCTGATGGTTGGAAATCGACACCAGCGGCATATGGGGAAAGGCGCGATAGACATCCGGCAATTCCGGCAGGTCCTGGCGGCCATGCAAGGTGGTCAAAGTCTTGTGCGCCATGCCCCGGAACAAGGGATAATGAAAAAAGTCGATATGAAAGTGCAGGACATCGAATTCGCGGCTCCGCGCCGCCACCCGGTCCAGCATGATGATGTTATAGGGAAGACTGTTGTGAATACCGTCCAGCCTGAGCGCACGGGGCACGATGGGCTCCAGCCGGGCGGCGGTGCGCGAGTCGCCCGACGCAAAAAGCGTTACCGCATGGCCCTGCCGGACTAACTCTTCGGTCAGCCAGGACACCACCCGCTCCGTCCCGCCATACAAGATTGGCGGAACACTTTCCACCAGCGGGGCGATTTGCGCGATTCTCATAACGAAAAAACCCCAGGCGTGCGTAAAGGTGCTTACGGTTTGGCTTATTCACAACGGTGTTTACGCCCGTTGGGTTCCTTTTTCTTCGCAATTGCGTCAAAATGGGTCCTTGCAAGCCCTCCCCGCCCCCTTGGCGCGATTGACTCCACGGGCGCGGCGCATAGTCTGCCGCCCATATGGCAAAGGATTTTATCGGCTATCAGGCACTGACCGACTCGGCGCTGCGCGGCGTGGTGCGGGACGCGCTGCGGCGCATCGAAAAATCCGGCCTGATCGGGGCGCACCACTTCTATCTGACGTTCAAAACCCATGCCGAAGGCGTGGATATCCCAGAGTTCCTGAAGGAGCAGTATCCCGACGAAATGACCATCATTATCCAGCACCAATATTGGGCGCTGAAGGTGAAGGACGATTATTTCGAGGTGACGCTGACCTTCAAGAAATTGCCCGCGCCTCTGCATATCCCCTTCAATGCCCTGACCGCCTTTTTCGATCCCGGCGTGCAGTTCGGCCTGCAATTCCGGGCCGAGGGCGATGGCGTGCCCAAGCCCGCGACCGGGCCGGTGATGGTGCCGAGCGCCCCCCCCGAAGCCAAGGAAGAGACGCCTGAGCCGGTGGCGGCCAAGCCCGCGCCC
>DATEEB010000225.1:0-20646 GCA_035281345.1 Rhizomicrobium sp.
CATCCACAAACCGCACCACCCGCCGCCGCAAATCCAGGGAATAAGCCTTCGTCATGACGAATCACCTCCCAAAAGGGAGTGAATCACCACTTCACCCAGACGGGAATCCCTTCGATTCAGTCAGAACGTCCGATGCTCTAGAGCGCCAGGCTCCAGCATTTCCAGCGCATCCTCGGGCCGGGGCCCGTAGGTGACATGCGCCAGGCGAACGCCTGACAGGCTGGCGGCAAGCGCCGCGCCCAAACGGCGGGTGCGGTCCATGCCGGTGACAATCACCCGGCGGAAACGGAAGCTCGCCACCATGTCGCTGATATCTTCGGCATCGTGGAGCGCGGAGATCACGCCGATGGTTTCGACGCCGTCAATCTCGCCCAAAGCCCGGAAGGCGCTGGCGGCGCGAGGGTTCAGGGGATTGAAGCCGTCGGCTTCCATGACGGTCAGCAATTCCGGCACATTGGTACCGGTACGGAACAAGGCCAATCCGCCGTCGGCACGCGTCAATTCTGTCTTGCGGCCGATCAGGGTGGCGGCATGGGCGATCTTGGCGGCCACCGCGCTTTTGCCAGCGCCCGAAGGCCCCACCAGAAGAATACCGCGGGCTTTTTCCAAATCGATGGGCGCTGGCGTGAGGCGCTGCGCCAGCGCATAGGCCAAGGCGGCATCGACGCTGACTTCCGGAAAATTGGCGGCCTCGCGCACCAGGCAATGCCCCAAATCCTCGGGCAGGCGATGGCGTTTCATGGCCGCGCCCAAGGATGCGCGCAGATCGGCGCGCGGGAAGGCGATCAGGTTGCCGCTGGTTTGAGGTTGGCCCATCGCGTCCGGCCTTACACCTGGCCCAGGGTGCGCAGGCGCACCGAGGCGTGGATTTCATTCTGGCTCATCACCACCGTCTGGGGACGGAAACGTTCGATGATCGAGCGCACAAAGGGACGGATCTGCGGGCTGGTCAAAAGGATCGGCGTCTCATTCTTGGCGCCGGCCTCTTCAAAGGCTTCGCGCACCTGCTGGATGAATTGCTGCAATTGCGACGGCGCCATGGCGAGCTGGCGTTCCTCTCCGCTGCCCACGATGGATTCCGCGAAAGCCTGTTCCCAATTGGGCGATAGAGCGACAAGCGGCAGATAACCGCCCAGCGAAAGATTGGCGTGGCACAACTGGCGCGCCAGCCGCGCGCGCACATGCTCGGTGATGTAGAGGGCATTCTTGGTGTGGCCCACCGCTTCGGCCACGCCTTCCAGAATGGCGGGCAAATCGCGGATCGAAACGCGTTCCCCCAGCAGGGTCTGCAGCACGCGCTGCACGCCGGTGACCGATATCTGCGAGGGGATCAGTTCTTCCACCAGCTTCTTGTTTTCCGGCGGCAGATCGTCCAGCAGTTTCTTGGTTTCGGCGTAGGACAAAAGCTCCGCCATGTGATTCTTGAGAATTTCGGTCAAATGCGTGGTCAGCACGGTGCCGGGATCCACCACGGTGAAACCGCGGAAAGAGGCTTCTTCCTTCAACGCGCCGGACACCCAGGTGGCGGGCAAGCCGAAAGCGGGCTCGGTCGTGGGCGTGCCCGGCAGATCGATCGGCAGGCCCTTGGGGTCCATGACCAGGAAACTGCCGGGGAACAGATCGCCCTTGCCGGAATCGAATTCCTTGATGCGGATGCGGTACTCGTTAGCGCCCAGCTGCATATTGTCCAGGATGCGCACGGCCGGCATCACAAAGCCCATCTCCTGCGCCAACTGACGGCGCAGCGCCTTGATCTGGTCGGTGATGCGGTGGCCCTGCACGTCGTTGATCAGGGGAAGCAAGCCATAGCCCAGTTCGATGCGCAGCAGATCGAGCGCCAAAGCGGTGGAAATCGGTTCTTCCTTGGGCGGGCCTTCGGCATGGGCCACGTCAGCGGCGGCCTGGGCGCTGCGCGCATCCTTGCGCTTATAGGCATAGTAAGCGAGCGAACCCGTGGCGGCGGAAAGGCCGCCGAACACCACAAGCGGCATACCGGGCAGGATCGCGACAATACCCATCACGGCGGCCGCCATACCGAGCGCCTGGGGATAGAAGGACAATTGGCCCATCAACGCCTTGTCGGTGGAGCCTTCGACGCCGGCCTTGGACACCATAAGACCGGCCGCGGTGGAAACGATCAGCGCCGGCATCTGGCTGACCAAGCCGTCACCGACGGTCAGCAAGGTAAAGGTGTGGGTAGCGTCGCCGAAGCTCATGCCCTTCTGCGCCACGCCGATGATGATGCCGCCGACGATGTTGATGCCTACGATCAAAAGACCGGCAATGGCGTCGCCGCGCACGAATTTGCTGGCGCCGTCCATGGCGCCGAAGAAGTTGGATTCGGCTTCGATGATCTTGCGCCGGGACTTGGCTTCCTTTTCGTCGATTAGGCCGGCCGACAGATCGGCGTCAATCGCCATCTGCTTGCCGGGCATGGCGTCCAAGCTGAAGCGCGCCGCCACTTCGGCGATGCGGCCCGAGCCCTTGGTGATGACGATGAAATTGACGATGATCAGAATAGCGAAAACGATCAAGCCGATGACGAAGTTGCCCTGCATCACCAGATTGCCGAAGGCCTGAATGACATAGCCGGACGCGGCAGTGCCTTCATTGCCATGCCCCAGAATGAGGCGGGTCGACGCCAGGTTTAGCGCCAGCCGCAGCATCGTGGTGATCAACAGAATGGTGGGAAAGGACGAGAATTCCAGCGGCTTTCTGATGAACACCGCCGTCATCAGGATCAGGATCGAAAAGCTCAGCGAAAAGGCCAGCAACACGTCCAGCAGCCAGGTCGGCAGCGGCAGGATCAGCACCACCAAGATGGCCATGATTCCGATCGCCAGGCCCAGATCGGACTTCTTGATATAGCCGCTGATCTTGGCGGGCGAGAAATCAAAGCCCGTGGATGCGGTGGTGCCGATGTCTGACATCTAGGACTATCCAGCCATCTTCTGGTCGGGGCGCTGTTCGCCATGGCCGGGAATGCTCAGGCCGGCATCCGAATATTCGCGCAGCTTGTTGCGCAAAGTGCGGATCGAGATACCCAGGATGTTGGCGGCATGGGTGCGGTTGCCCAGGCAATGGTCCAGCGTATCCAGGATCAGGTCGCGCTCGACATCGCTGACCGTGCGTCCCACCAGGCCGCGCGTAACGGCGGTGGCGGACACCACGGCGCTTTGCACGGACGGATTTTGCGGTATCACCATGGACGACCCCACTTGGGTGCCGTCGGGCAGGCGGATGGCTTCCGGGCCGATTTCCGAACCCGTCGCCAGCAGCACCGCGCGGTGGATAGTATTTTCCAACTCGCGGACATTGCCTTTCCAGGCATGGCCCAGCAGCAGGCGCTCGGTCTGCGAGGAGACGGCGCGGTAGGCCACGCCATTGGCTTCGGAATATTTGCGCGCGAAATGATGCGCCAGGGCGCGGATATCCTTGGGCCGCTCGCGCAACGCGGGCAGGCGCAGATTGACGACATTCAAGCGGTACAACAAGTCTTCGCGGAAGGTGCCGTGCTTGACCGCTTCGGCCAGATCGCGGTTGGAGGTGGCGATGATGCGGATGTCGACCTTGACCGGCTTGGTGCCGCCGACGCGGTCGATCTCGCGTTCCTGAATGGCGCGCAGCAGCTTGGCTTGCAGGCGGGCGTCCATCTCGCTGATTTCGTCCAGCAGCAGGGTGCCGCCATTGGCTTCCTCGAACTTGCCGATGCGCCGTGCGATGGCGCCGGTAAAGGCGCCCTTCTCATGGCCGAACAATTCCGATTCCAGCAGGTTTTCCGGAATGGCGGCGCAGTTGACCGAGATGAAGGGCTTGTCGTTGCGCAAGGATTTGCGATGGACATAGCGCGCCAACACTTCTTTACCCGTACCGCTTTCGCCGGTGATCAGGATCGAGGCTTCGCTGCCGGCGATTTGATCCGCCAGGCTCAGCACCGCCGTCATGGCTTCGTCTTCATGGATCAGCTGATGCGACTCATCCGCCACCGCCGCCAGGACGGCTGCGATCAGTTCCGCGTCGGCGGGCAGAGGCAGATATTCCTTGGCGCCGGCGCGGATCGCGTCCACGGCGCGCCGCGTATCGGTACCGATACCGCAGGCGACAACCGGGGTGCAGATGCGTTCGGCGGCCAGACCGCGCACCAGAGTGCCGATTTCCAGCCCCACATCGCAGAACACCAGATCGGCGCCGACGCCGCCGCGCAAAGACGCCAGCGCCTGTTCGATATCCGCGGCATGGGTGACCTTGGCACCCTTATCCATGGCGATTTTGGTGGCCAGGCCCAACTGGCCCTGAAGTCCGCCGACAATGAGAAGACGCATGATAGTATCCCTTCAGTCCTTAAGAGCCGGACCCGGCCTTGATGATTTCCGTCATGGTGATGCCGAGCCGGTCTTCGACCAGCACGACTTCGCCGCGCGCAACCAGGCGGTCATTCACATAGATATCGATGGCTTCGCCGACCTTGCGGTCCAATTCGACAACCGTACCCTTGCCCAGTTTCAGCAATTGGCTGACTTCCATGCCGCTTTTGCCCAAGACGGCGCTGACCGTAACCGGCACATCGAAGACCGCTTCCAGATCGGCGGCCGAATGCTTGGGCGGGCCTTCCGCGGCGCCGTCGGTGTTGAGCAGCGCTGCGGCACCGCCGCCGGCGGCGCCTTGGCTGAGATCGGGCAGATCGACATTGTCGGTCGCCATGGAATTATCCTTTCACTTGATGCGAAAAACGGTGGGCGATAAGGGCGGTAAGAGCTTCTTCGATAACGGCTTCGCAGCGTTCGGCGCCTCCGCCGCGCCATTCGATGCGGCAATCCGCGCCCGTCATGGCCGGGTCGGCGGCGATCAACACGCGTCCCTCATAGCCCTCTTCGTGCGCGATATCGTTGAGACGCGGCTCCAAGACCTCGGTGACGGCGGGCGCGGCGCGCAGCGTGATGCGCGGTTCGGCGATGGCCTGATGCATGGCCTGACGCAGGGCGATTTCCACATCGCCGGCGGGCAGGGCGGCAAGCGCGGCGGGTGCGATCTTCCTGGCCATGGCCAGCGCCAGACGGGCGGCTTCATCGCGCAGGCTTTCGATTTCGGCATGGCTGGTGTCCAGCGCGGCCCGCACGGCGATGGTCAGGGCGGCGACGCTGCGCTCCAGCGCCGCCCGGGCATTGCTTTCGCCCTCGCTGCGGGCCGCGGCTTGCAGGCCTTCGATCTCCTCGATGGTGAGAGTCTGCTTCTGGCGGGCGCGTGCGGACGGAGCCTGACGGTCCTCGGCGCCGGTGAATTCTGTATCGAAGGTGAATTTGCGCGCGCTCATCAATATACCAGCTCATCTTCGGCGCTGCCGCCGGCGATCATGATTTCGCCCTTGTTGGCCAGGTCCTTGGCGATATTGACCATGCGCATCTGGGCCTCATCCACATCCTTGAGGCGCACCGGACCCATGGCTTCCATATCGTCGCGCAGAATCTTGCCGGCGCGCTCGCTCATATTGGAAAAGAAGACATCGCGCAGGCCATCGGTGGCGCCCTTCAGCGCCAGGCCGAGCTTGTCCTTGTCCACGCTGCGCAGCAGGGTCTGGATCGAGCCCGGATCGAGCTTGCTCAGATCTTCGAAGGTGAACATCAAGGCCTTGATGCGTTCAGCGCTGTCGCGCGACCGTTCTTCCAAGGCGGTGATGAAGCGGCTTTCGGTCTGGCGGTCGAAATTGTTGAAGATTTCCGCCATCTGCTCATGGGCGTCGCGCTTGGCGGTGCGCGCCAAGTTGGACATGAACTCCACGCGCAAGGTCTGCTCGACTTTGTCCAGAATGTCTTTCTGCACGCTTTCCATGCGCAGCATGCGCTGCACCACTTCCAGGGCGAATTCTTCGGGCAGGGCGCCCAACACGCGGGCGGCATGCTCCGGCTTGATCTTGCTCAGCACCACCGAGACGGTTTGGGGATATTCGTTCTTGAGATAGTTGGCCAACACGGTTTCGTTCACGTTGGCCAGCTTGTCCCACATGGTGCGGCCGGCCGGACCGCGGATTTCTTCCATGATGGAGCCGACTTTTTCGCCGGGCAGGATGTTGGCGAGCAGGCGCTCGGTGGATTCATAGGAACCCATCAGAGAGCCGGTGCCCGACATCTGGGAAACGAAATCCACCAGCAGTTTTTCGATCAGGGAGGCCGAAACCGAACCCAGATTGGACATCACCTGGGAGACTTCCTTGATCTCTTCTTCGTCCATCATTTGCCAGATCTTCTGGGAATGGTCTTCTCCCAGCGACAGCATGATGATGGCGGCGCGCTCGGCCCCGGAAAGGGAGCGGATGTCTTCTTTGACAGCGGCTTTGATGGGTTTGGACATGGTTTCTTCTTGCGATTAGACCGGTTGGTGCAGCCAGGTGCGGATGATGGCCAGGGCCTCTTCCGGATGCGATGAAACGACTTCGCCGACTTTCTTGATCGACGATTCGCGGACTTGGCCATCGATGCGGCTGACGTCGATGCTGGAAGAAGGCGCCGGCAGGGCCGGGGTGCCATCCGGGGACATCCTGCCAGCTTGATCGGCGCCCGGCGCGGACAGGCTGCCTGCCACCGGCGAGGCGTTGCCCAAGCCGAGCGGACCGCGCGCAAAGGTCCCCTGAGCGGCGAACATGCGGTTGATCAGCGGCTTGGCGACGAACAGGCCGATCAAGAGCGCGGTGACGCACAGAATCGCGGCCTCGATAATCTTGAACCAATAGGCGCTGTCCAAGCCCAGCAGCGGCTCGGGCGCGGGCGTGCCGGCATTGTCTTCCATGCGGGCGAACTGCATGTTGGTGACCTGCAACTGGTCGCCGCGCGCCTGATCGAAGCCCATGGCGGATTTCACCAATGCGGTGATCTTGTTCATTTCATCGGCGCTGCGCGGCTTGTAGGCGGCGGCGGTATCGCCGGTGCCGTCCACCACCACCGCAACCGACAGCTTTTTGACGTCGCCGCCGTCCACCGTGGAGGTGGTGACCTTCTTTGAGATTTCGTAGTTGACGGTTTCCTCGGTGCGGCCGGACGTATCGCGGGCCTGATCGCCCGCGGCCGGGGTGGCGCCACCCGGCAGGGCATTGGCCACCGACACGGCGTTGCCGCCGCCGCTGGTGTTGGACGCGTTCTGCTCGACGGTCTGGGTCGAACGCACCACCTTGCTGTCGGGATCGAAAGTCTCGCTGGTGGTCTGGGTGTGGTTGTAGTTGATGTCGGCGGCGACTTGGACCTGAACATGGCCGGCGCCAACCACCGAGGTAACGATGGCTTCAATGCGGCTTCTCAGGGCAGTCTCGTAATTGGTGGTGTCTTCGTCCTGGGCGCGGGCCAGGGCGTCAGGACCGGATTTCTCGTCGCCGCCCGCCAGCAGATTGCCGCGATCATCGACGATGGCAACGCGGTCGGCCAAAAGACCCGACACTGCCGCCGCCACCATATGCTGAATGGCCTGCACTTGGCCGCGATCCAGCCGGCCGCTGCTCTTTACGACCACCGAGGCGCTGGGCTTTTGATCGTCGCGGGAAAAAACCTGACGCTCCGGAACCACCAGATGCACGCGCGCCTGCTGGATGCCCTCGATGGTCTGCATCGAGCGGGCAAGTTCTCCTTCCAGCGCACGCTGATGATTGATGTTCTGAACAAAGGCGGTGGTGCCGAAGGCGTCCGACTTGTCGAAAATCTCATAGCCCACACCCGCGGCCGGCAGATTGTCCTGCGCCAGCGCGACGCGCAGCTTGGTCACTTGATCGGCAGGCACCAGAATGGTGCCGCCGTCCTTCATGTCATATTGGACCGCCATCGAGTCCAGTTTGCTGCTGACGGCGGCGGCGTCGCGCGATTCCAGGCCGGAGAACAGAATGGTCTTGGGCGGCTCGGTGATGGCGCCCGCGATATAGAGGAAGAAAGCGGTGAGGACGGCGGCCACGCCGGCCATAACGCCGAACCGGGCTGCACCAACCGTTCTGAAAAACTCGGGCAAGATGTCCTCCTCGCGGAATGCGGACGGAAAAGGCTCCGTCCGTTCTGCTAGGCAAACATTGCCGTGTGCACGGTAAAATTAGGCTTAAGGGAAAAAGCTGCGCGTAGCTGTCGCACCTGCTATTTTGCTTAACCGACTCTTTACGACTTCCCTAACAAATCGTTTCAGCCCCGAAAATACGGGCTTTAATTGCGATATTGTTGGACGCGCGTGGCGCGCAGACCCGCCAGACCGAAACGGTCGATCGCATGCTGCCAGGCAAGAAATTCTTCCACCGTCAGAGTGTAGCGCTTGCAGGCGTCATCCAGGCTGAGCAGGCCGCCGCGCACCGCGGCGACAACTTCGGCTTTACGGCGAATAACCCAGCGACGCGTCGAAGGCGGCGGCAGATCGGCGAGCGTCAGCGGCGACCCATCGGGCCCGATGACGTAGCTCACGCGTCCTTTGCGCTCTTCCATTTGAAAACTCCCAACACTCTCCACGCGCAAATTACGCTCTCCCGCGTTTAAAAAGGGCCAAGACACGTGGTAAACGAAGCCATAAAACGCTCATTCAATTTGTCGGCAATGATGCGGGGAAGGCCATGTTTATGGGCCTTCCCCGTTCATCTTAGTTCGGCAGCTGTTCCAGCTCCTGCAGCATCTGGTCCGCCGTCGTGACGATGCGCGCAGCAGCCGAGTAAGCGCGCTGTGTGGTGATCAAGTTGGTGAACTCGGTCGCCAGATCCACGGTCGAAGCTTCCAGCGCCTGCGCCGAGATGCCGCCTGCGGCGCCGGTGCTGGCTTGATTGATGTTGGCCGCGCCGGACGCCCGGGTGGCGATATAGGCGTTGCCGTTCATCTGGCCCAAGCCATCGGGATTGGTGAAGGTGGCGATCGGAACCTTGAACACGCTCTGCGACAGGCCGTTGGAGAACTGCGCCGTCACGGTGCCGTCCTTGGCCACGGTCACGCCGGTGATGCTGCCGAAAGGCGAGCCGTCCGGCGAGGTGCCGTTCAAGGTCGAAGCCGAGTCGAATTGAGTCAGCCCCGACGTGCCGTTGACCGCGCCCAGATTGACCGCGACGGTCTGCGAGGCAAGTCCGGTGGAGGCCGCCCACGGAATCGTTAAGTTGAACGAGCCGGACGCAGGCGCCGCACCGTTGACGTTGCGCATCGTGCCGTCGGAATTGAAGGTCACGGTGCCGGTGCCGATCGGGTTGGGCGAAGACAGGTTGGAAGCCGAGCCCGAATAGGTCGCTTCGAAGGCCCAGGTGTTGGCCGCCGTCTTGACGAAGGAGAAGGTGATCGGCTGGCTACCGCCCTGGCTGTCATAAAGATTGATGGTGCGCTGGAATTCCGGGGTTACCGCACCAGACGTCATCTGGCCGGTGGTGTAGGAACCGACCGTGGTGGAGCTGGCCTGCAGATTGGCCTGAATGCCCAGATTGGCGGTGGCCTGCGCCTTGCCCGACAGGCTGGAGACGTTGATCAGGCTCAGCGCGCTGGTGTTGGTGGGAATGTTGCCTGCCGAATCCAGCTTCCAACCCAGCAAATATAGGCCCGCGGCATTTTTCAGATTGCCGTTTTCGTCCGGCGTGAAATTGCCGGCGCGGGTATACTCTTGACTGGCGGTTGTGCTGGGGTTGGTGGCGACGACGAAAAAGCCGTTGCCCGAGATCGCCAGATCGGTGGGCGAAGAGGTGGTGGTGGGCAGGCCCTGGGTAGTGACGTCCTGACCGATGACGGCGCTGACGCCGGCCGATGAGTTACCCGCCAGACCCGGAATGTTCAGGAAGGTCTGAAAGTTGACCGTCTGGTTCTTGTAACCCACGGTGTTCACATTGGCGATGTTGGACGAGGTGGCCGACAACGCCATGCTGTTGGCGGCGAGGCCGGCGACGCCGATGGTCAAAGCTCCATAAAGACTCATTTTACATTTCCTTCAGGGCGGAGGGCGGCGTTCGGCCATGTCCGCTTCAGGTTTGGGGCCGCTTCTCGGCGCCCGAGGTTCAAGATCAGTTGGCGACCGCGGCGATGTCTCCGAGGCCGATTTCCATGTTTCCGACGATCAGTCGGGGCTCATTGCCGGTCATGTCGATTTGGGTGACGGTGCCGGCGCTGGCGATCGAATTGGTGATGGCGGTGCCATTGGAATCGGCCGCGGTGACTGTCAGCTTGTAAGCGCCGCCCGGCAGTTGGTTGCCGCTGGCGTCCTTGCCGTTCCAGGTGAAGCTGTGATTGCCGATGGTGGTGTCGCCCGGCTTGGTAAAGACGATACGGCCATTGGCGTCGGAAATGGTGAGTTCATTGGTGTAGGCGGCGGCGGCCAGATTGTAGGTCCAGGTCGCGGTGCCGCCGGTCAGCGAGGCATTGCCGTTGGTGATCGAGACCTTCTTGCCCAGATAGCCGGTGGTCATCGCCGCCGCGTTGCTGGTGCTCTGTCCGATCAAAGTTTTGAGATGGGTGTTGGTGTCGATCTGCTGCTCGACCTGGCTGTACATCACCAGCTGCTGGGTGAATTCGTTGGAATCCATCGGCGCGGTGGGGTCCTGGTTCTTCAGCTGTGTGGTCAGCAAAGTGAGGAAGGTCTCGAAATTGCTCGACAACTTCTTCGAAGCATCCGGAGGTTCGGTGCCGGGCAGGCTGCTGGAACTGACGGGGGTGATCATGGCTGTTGTCCTTTAAACCCGGATATCCAGCCGGCCGCGGGCAATGCCGCGATAGGCTGTGATGGGAACGGAAGCTTCGATGCCGGCGGCGGTGTGAACCGTGAAGCCACGCCCACGGCGGCCATTATTGTTGGCGCCGCTGCCATCCTGATTGTTGGCCTGCTGGCGCAGCGAGAAATTCAGTCCGTCTTGAGCGACATCCAACCCCGCCTCGCGCAGGGCGCGCGTCAGAAGCGGTGCATCCTTCTGCAGCAAGCTCAGGGTTTGCGGTTGGTCGGCGGTCAGATGCGCGCTGGCTTTGCCGGTGGCATCGATCGAAAGGCGCACGTCCACCCGGCCCAATTCCGGCGGGTCCAGGCGGATCTCAAACTGCTTGGCGCCCGACTGCGATTTGGCGGCGATTTCCACCGCCAAGGCGGGCAGATTTGGCGCAGACTGGGGCGTGATTTGGACGTTCTGTGCGACTTGCGCGGCATGAACGGGTTGGGCCGTTTGCGGCGGGGCGATGTCGCCGACCGTGAAAGTGACATGGGCGTTCTGTACAGCCTGCGGCGCCGGCTGGGCTTTGGGCGAAGGCGCATGGTCGGTGGCTTCGATCGCCAGCGGATTGGGTTTTGTGTCACCCGATTTATCTTGAGTGGGTTCCGTCTTGGTCTGATCGGCGGTCCCGTTTTGATTGGCGGGCAACGGCTTTTGCGGGGCTGCGGTCTTGGAAACCGCCTGGGGTGTTTTGGCAGCGTTTTGCGGCGCGGCGTTCTTGATGGCGGGTTGAGCCGCCGGATTGGCGGCCATGTCCACGGATGCTTGGAGGCTCTCGATCAGCTTGTCGTTCTTTTGAGAGGCTGTCTGAGGTTTGGCAGCCTGAGATTCGGCGGGCTGAGATCCGTTCGCTTGGCTGGCCTCGGCCGTTACAGGTGCAATCGCCTGGTTCGCGGGATTGGCAGCCAGGCCCGGGTCGATAGGCTTTTGAGGCGCGGCCGCGGCGGCATCCGTGATGGCGGGATCGCGCGGTTGCGCGGTTGGGCCGCTGGGCGCCTGTGCGGCGCCGGCAGCTTGGGCTGAGAGGTCACCCAAATTGGCAGGCGCAGTATTTACCGGCGCTGGGTTCGGCGGCGTAATGGGTTGCTGTACCGCCAGCAGCGCCGCTGCATCGGTCATGACCGCATCCGGCGCGGCCGGAACTTCAGCCACCTGGGCGGGAATATCTTCCGGTTGCTTGTCTGTTTCGTCCGGCTTTGAAGACTGTGTGGCCTTGGTGGGCTGGGTCTGTGCCGCGGGCGCATTGTCCTTGGCATCTTCCTTCCGGTCGTCGCGGCGGACTGCTTGCTTGTCGTCCGGCGCCCGGTCGCTGGAATTCTGCATATTCCTTTGAGAGGAATTGGTGGTCGCTTTGGGCGCCGCAGACTCCACCAGCAAGGCGAACGACGAAGCTTCTTCCGCTTTGTTGGCGTCCGGTTTCGCCTGAGCGGCGTGAAGTGCCAAGGCATTCGCATTCCGGGATGTTGCAGAGGCTCGCACGCGAGAGGTATCCGATGATGATCCGGAAAACCCCAACGCAAGGGGCGGGCCAGATGCCGGCGACGCGTATTTGTTGATTTTTTCGGCAGCCGTCCATACCGGCGCGCCCAAAAAAGGACGGCAGGAGCTGCCGGTGCGGCAAAGTCTGCCGGTCGCACACCATCGGACGAACCGTGCGGAAACCCAGCGAAACCGGGCAAAAATCGCGCACTTAAGATGGCACGGGGCTTGCGACAGTCTGTGCGGAACAATGTATTCGGACGACAGCCCGTGAGCCTGAACGGAATCGCCGCCAGTGCCATCAGCGCGCTCAAGACCAACAGCGCCGCGCTGAGCGTGGTCGCCAACAATGTCTCGAATCTCAATACCGACGGCTATGCGCGCCGCATCGTCAATCTGCAGACCCTGAGCGCCGGCGGGCAGCTGATGGGCGTGGACATCGCCAGCATTCAGCGCGTCACCAACCAATTTCTGGCCCAGGAGCAACTCTCCGCGGGCGGCGCTTCTTCGCAGTATAGCGCCATGGCCAGTCTTTTTTCCCAGTTGAACGGCCTTCTGGGCAGCCCCGGCGACAACCAGTCGCTCGCCACCGGCCTCACCAATCTGTCGGCCGCCTTCGCCACCGCGTCGCAAGCGCCGACGTCCAGCGCCAGCCGCACGGGTGTGCTCAATGCCTTGAGCACCCTGGCCGCCACCTTTTCCAATGTGTACGGCACGATTTCGTCCATGCGGGGCCAGATCGATCAGCAGGTCGTCAGTTCGATTAGCTCCACCAATACACTGATCAAGCAGATCTTCGACCTGAACAGCCAGATCAAGAACGCCAATGCCAATGGCGGCGACACTCAATCCTCCGGTCTGCTCGATCAGCGCGATGTGGCGTTGAACGATCTGGCGCAGGTGATCGGCATCAGGACCAGCACCAATCCCGACGGCAGTATCAACGTTTCCACCACCGACGGCATCAATCTGGTATCCAACACCTATGCCACGCTTTCCTATACGGGCGGCGCGCAGATCGGCGCCTATGGCAATGTCACGGTTCAAGACGTCAACCCCAACAATGGCCAGCTGATCGGCACCGCCACCCCTTTGGACCCGCACCTGTCGGGCGGCTCCTTGAAGGGGATGATCGACATGCGCGATCAGGTGCTGGGCGGATTGGCGCAAACCTTGGGCAATCTGGCGCAGCAGACCGCGCTGGCTTTCAACCAGCAATCCAATGCCAACGCCTCTTATCCGCCCCCGACCGCCCTGACCGGCCGTAACACCGGCTTGATCGGAACCGACGCCCTGAACTTCACCGGCAAGACCACCTTGGCGGTGACCAGCGCCAGCGGTCAGTTGGTGTCGCGTATCGATGTGGATTTTGGCGCGGGCACGTTGCGGGTGGACGGTGGTCCCCCTGCCGCCATTGGCGCCACCGTCGGCAGTTTCACCACCGCCTTGAACACCGCTTTAGGCGCCACCGGCACCGCGTCCTTCACCAATGGTCAGCTTTCGATTTCCGCCACCGGCGGCAATGGCGTGCTGGTGCAGGACGATGCCGCCGCCCCGTCCTTGCGCGGCGCCACCGGCTTTTCGCAATTCTTCGGCCTGAACGACATCTTCAAGTCGCAATATCCTTCCGTCACCGCCACCGGCCTGTCGGCCGGCGATTCCAGCGGCCTGGCGGTGGGCGGGGTGATTGCCCTGTCGCTCAAGGGGCCGGATGGCGATATCGCCAGGAATATCAGCATCACCACCACCGCGGGCCAGACGGTCGGCAATGTGATCACGGCGCTGAACACCGCTTTGGGCGGCGCGGCCACCTTCACCCTGAATCCCGACGGCTCGATCTCCACCGCCACCAGTGCGCTTTATCCCGGCTATTCCCTGAACGTGACCAACGACACCACCCAGCGTGGCACGACAGGAATGAGCTTCACCCAGATGTTCGGCGTGGGCGACAATGCCCGTTCGCTTCAGGCGGCCGGCTTCGATCTGACCTCGACCATCAGCGGCAATCCCGCGCGCCTGGGCTTTGCCCTTCCGGGCATCACCTCCACCAGCGTGGCGGGCGACACCATTGTTTCCGCCGGTGACAATGCCGGGGCCATCGCGCTGCAGAATGTCATCACCAAGTCCCAAAGCTTCCGCGCCGCCGGCGGCATTGCGGCGCAGACCGCGTCTCTGTCGGACTATGCCGCGACCTTCTATCAAAATCTTTCCACCCAATCGAACGCGATAACCGCCAACCAGACCACCCAAGACGACCGCCTGACCGAGGCCAATGCGCGGGTTGCGTCCCATTCAGGCGTCAATCTGGACGAAGAACTGACCGCGCTTTCGACCTATCAGCAGGCCTATGCCGCCGGTGCGCGCATCCTGACGGTGGTGGACCAGATGTATCAGACCTTGTTGGATCTTCCGTAAGGACTAACGCGCCATGGCCATTGACCGCATCACAACCGCCGCCCAGACCGCCCTGTTTCTCAGGCAGATCCAGAATGCCGGTTCGGCGTTGGACAAGGTTCAAGAACAGATCGCCTCGGGCAAGAACGCCAATACCTATGCCGGCTTCGGCGACAAGGCGCAGGTCTTGACCGCCACCATTGCCGCCAATGCGCGCAACGACGCCTATACCAACGCCACCAAATTCGCCGTCACCCAGGCCGATGTACAGGATACCCAACTGGCCAGTCTCTCAAGTATGGCGTTGTCCTTGAAAAAGGCGGTCAGCGACGCGGTCGCCAACAACGACGCCACCACCTTGATGACCCAGGCCAAGAACATCTTCGATCAGGCCAGCGCTATCCTGAATTCCAAGGATGCCAATGGCGACTATATCTACAGCGGCGGCAGGACCGATGTTGCGCCGGTGACCGTGAGTTCCTTGGCCGCCTTGACGTCTCTGGGATCTGTCGCGGGCGCCTTTGCCAATGGCGATCTCAAAAAATCGGTGCAAGTGGCCGATGGCGTGAGCGTCAGCTATGGCATGACCGCGTCGGGCATCGCCACCGAGCTTATGCAGGCGCTGAAAGACATTGCCGCCTTCGACGCCAGCGGCGCCGGCAATTTCAACGCCGCCACCACCCTGACCGCGGCACAGAGCAACTTTCTGACCACCACGATCGGCCAAGTGACCACGGTGGGGACCAACCTCAATGCCACCGCCGCCGCCAATGGCTATGTCTCCAACCGCCTGACCGATGCCCAAAGTCAGCAGGCCTCGATGAATGTGCTCTACAACCGCTTTGTGTCGGATATTCAGGATACCAATATGGCGCACGCCGCCACCCAGCTGTCCTTGAACCAGACCCAGCTTCAGGCGGCGCTGCAGGTCACTGCCGGGCTGCACCAGCTTTCTCTGCTGAATTTCTTGCCGGTTCGCTAAGGGCGCAGCTTTCCATCTTGCGGTTCCCCAGGCCGGGTCCTATAGCACCGCACATGACCCAAACCCTCAAGCCCGGAAGCCGTATCGTCGTCGCCATGAGCGGCGGCGTGGACTCCTCCGTCACCGCGGCGCTGATGAAGCGCCAGGGCTATGATGTGGTGGGCATAACGCTTCAGCTTTATCCGGAAGACAAGACGCCCGCGCGCAAGGGTGCCTGTTGCGCTGGTGCGGACATCTACGATGCCAAGCGCGTCGCCGAACGTATCGGTATTCCCCATTATGTGCTGGATTACGAAAGCCGTTTCCGCAAGCAGGTGATCGAGGATTTCGCCGACAGCTATGCCAAGGGTGAAACCCCCATCCCCTGTGTACGATGCAATGAGCGGGTGAAGTTCGCGGATTTGCTCGACACCGCGCGCGAATTGGGCGCGCAGGCTTTGGCCACCGGTCACTATGTCCGCCGCGTGATGGGCGCAGATGGGGCGCAGTTGCATGCCGCCGCCGACAGCGCGCGCGACCAGAGTTATTTTCTGTTCGCCACCACAAGAGCGCAGCTCGATTATCTGCGCTTTCCCTTGGGCGATATGGAAAAAAGCCAGGTGCGCGCCATCGCCGCCGAACTGGGGCTGGTCAATGCCGCCAAGCCCGATAGTCAGGACATTTGTTTTGTGCCGGAGGGCCGCTACACGGCCATTGTCAACCGCCTGCGTCCCGGCGCGGCGCGTCCCGGCGACATTGTGGATCGAACCGGCAAGGTTCTGGGCCGTCATGACGGCATCACCAACTTCACCGTCGGTCAGCGCAAGGGCCTCAATCTGTCCGGCAATGCCGAGCCCTTGTTTGTCATTAAACTGGATGCCGTCAATGCGCGGGTGGTGGTGGGGCCGCGCGCGGCGCTGGGCGCATCCGCCATGCTGCTGCGGCAGGTCAATTGGCTCGCCGCGCCGGATGCGCCTTTCGAGGCGCGCGTGAAAGTGCGTTCCATGCGCCCGCCGGTGATGGCGATGGTGACGCCACTTTCCGGCGGCATGGCGCGTGTGGATCTGGCGGCCCCGGAAGAGGCGATTGCGCCCGGCCAAGCATGCGTCTTCTATGATGCGCAGGGCAGTCGTGTGCTGGGCGGCGGGTGGATATGTTCCCCCGAAGCGGCGTTTTCCGGGCCAAACTTGACAGGGGCAGTCCCGGAACCCTACATGCCCGCCTCCGCGTCCGTCCCTTTTTAAAGAGGGCCGTCCGGCTTGGCACCGTAGCTCAGCGGTAGAGCAGGGGAATCATAATCCCTTGGTCGGCGGTTCAAATCCGTCCGGTGCTACCAATACTTAGGCAGTTAGAGCGTAATCCATTGTCTCGGTATTGTCTCGCGGCACTGGGCCAACGCAAAAAATTATGCCTTCCGACCAGCGCCCTGTGCATCCAGAACAGAGCGCCAGCTGCGCCTTATGAAAAATAAAGCCCTCAGTCCTAGGGCAGGGGATTAATAGGCAAACCTATTGACACCCAGGCTCGGCGCAATGGCATATCCATTTCGCAAGATGTGCGAAATGCACACATTGGCGAGCAAGAAAAAAGCCCGGAAAACCGGGAAAATGGTGGATTTTTCAAGGGGACGTCCGGGAGAGACCGGAAAAGGCAAGGGCCCGATCTCCGTTGCACCGGAAACCAGGCCCCGCAGCACCTAGGACGGGTTAGGGAGTGGAGTTGCACCACCGACCTTCCCCAAGGAAGGCGAGGACGCTCTATCTTACTGAGCTAACCTACGCCGTCCGTCAGTACTGGCCCCCGAGCCTCCAAAACGGCCGGGCACCAGCCGCAGAACCGTGCGCCCGGGTGGGAAGCAAGGAACGCGACATGGACGAAACAACTACTTCATCCGCTTACGGACAAGCCTGTTAGCCAACCGCCCACAGCTGTTTGATCATCCGGCACAGTTTCTAGCGCGTGAAACCAAGTTCTAGTAGGGGCGCGCAAAAACCCAACTATTCCGCCGCGATTGCGGCGGGGCGAAACAGCCCATCAATCTCGGGGTATCGAGGTTGATTCGGGTGCGTGGCCCAAAGTCGAAATTATGGTCAGCGAAGCCACCAAAACGCCCCTCAAACGGGTAACCAAAAACCAGCTTCCAGCTAGCCAACTGGTTAGGAATCCCCCCAAAATCCTGCTGCCTGTTGCGTATACCTGGGCGGGAACGGGGCTAGGGAGCGCGCATGAAAATCACATTTCAGGGATTCCAGCTTTTTGCTGGCGACGGAATTTCGCTCCCCGAGTTCGCAAAGGTGCTCATTGACCAATCGAGCGCTACCAAGGAACACAAATTTGCCGACCACGACCGCCTTTTTCTTTTCGAAGAAGATTCAGACAAGGATTTTTACACCGGGTTGCTGATCACGGCGAAAGATCAGAAGACTTTTCCGGAGTTACGAAAAAAGGGCGGCAAGCTAACTATCAAGATTTCTGAACTTGAGGCCGGTGCACGCTTGATGGATTTCAATTTCTTTGTTCTCAACAAGAAAGCCTTTTGCGGTGTATACTAACAGTATCATGCCTCCTGCAGCCCTCTTCGATTTGGTGTGTTCCTCCGCTACGGTTTTTGGAACCCCGAACGGAAGTTACGAATTGCAGCGAGGACCGCACAATTGGTCAAAGGCGGGAAGTCGGCGCTAAAGGCGGAGAAAGCCGCAAAGGAAACATTCAAGCGCAGTTTAAAGTTTGCTCTCTTTTATAAACCAGAGGACTATGCCGCGATCCTCAAGACGATGAACGCAATCAAGCGGTTTCAATTCGATGTTTCTACGGTGATCGCCCAACAACGAGTTTTCTCGCCGGACATCGATCTCAGGCGAGTGCAAGAAACGGTTTCCTTTGAGAAGCCTGACTCGGTTGACGATATAACCGACGCAATATCTTCATTCGTCAAGAAGAAGAAAATCGGGCGTGGCAAAGTCGTAGCAATTGACGCAGATGGCGAGTATCAAACAATTCATCTTGCCCAAAATATCGAAGGGTTTGGTGAATTTGATTTTGATGAAACGACGGCAAACCTGGAAACTGACGTGGAGGATTTTGCGAAGTCCCCTGTCATAAAGAACCTTCTTAAGACGGCGCGCAACAATAAGGACTTGTTCTTTTGATGCCGCAATTTGGTGCAAAGTGCTACTTGGCTTTGCTGTTCGTAGTCGCGTCGTCGATTGGCGGCGCAGCCTATTGGTTCCTTTCCATCGAAGATCTGGGAAAAGTTCTATTATTCTACCAAGGAAGTATGAGGCAGCCTCTTTTCGCCGGGCTTTTGACTGTGTCTGCATTTCTATTTTCATTGAAAACGTTCATCATTGTTACGATGAAAACAAACGTCTATGGCACTGATGAGTACAAGGCAAAGTGGGAAGAAAAGAAAAAGCTAAACTCAGAACTGAAGCGATATGCACCGCTTCGGAATTTTGCGCTCCTTTTATTTTTCGCCGTTCTTGTCTCGTTGATTGCCGCCATTTCCCAATTCACAATCGGTCTTCTCGATACGCCTCTTGCGGCGATTATCCCGCTTTCGCTTGCGGTATGGTCGATTTCAATGATTTTTGTTTCTCTCGTTTATCTTCAAGTAAACCTCAGAAGCTGGTTCAAGTTTTTAGATGAATCTTCCGGTTGAGAAGAAAGCCTGGAAACGAGTTTGTTGTAGTCAGCTTTTCAAATAGCGCCGGGAAATTGCGCGACTCCGTTTCTAGTTTGCGGAAGAAAATGTAAGCGGCTTCCGCATCATGGATGCCGCAAGCGTTAAGCCTCTGCCCAATGTGGGAATGGCCGTAAGGTTTGAGCCTTCTTTTAATTCGGCTCGGGTTGATTTTTGCCGCAAAATTATCGAGCTGCTCTTCCCACGCACTGCGAGCAAGACCGGCTCGTTTCTTCTTCTTGGCCGGGTCGCTATGAAATTTCTTCTGATAGTCATGAGGTAATTCCATACAAATTCATTCAGCCCAGTTTTGATTTCCAGAGAATGATAAGATGCGCCCCCTTTCCCCCGCGACGCGGAAGAAAAAGACGCAGATTTCCGTCGAACGATCCGCTGTGTTTCGGCTTGCGGAGCCTGCGCTGGAACGGCCTTATTAATGTCCCGCCGTTATACCCCCAGGACGGCACGAAAAAGCCCGCTGCTTCGAAAAGCGGCGGGCAGTCGGCGCTACCAAACGCGAAGAAACTATATCATGAGATGCAGACTCTTCGCGGTTTACGTTTGGTAGCATTACTTCACTTTAGCACACACCAGTTCGAATATTCTGGATCGTGTGGACAACCGGCGCGTGCCGTTTATCGACAGCTATAATGCCCAGAGCCCGCAGGGCCTTAGAAGTTAAGCCACGTTTTTATGAATGATGACGTCGAGTTTGAGCCACACATTGATCCTGCGCCGCCGGAATTAGAAATGTGGTGGCAAGAAAGTTCAGAAGAGTTTGAAGAGGAACCCGAGCACAATTCCGACGAGCGATGAAACAACTTCGACTCCTGTAGTATCAAACGCAAAGAGCTCCCTTACGGGAGCTCTCGCGATACCAGAAAAAGGAAGGAATCCGGCACACCAGCTTTCGCTGGCTAGTTCACTATATCATGATTGCTTATGGGGGCATGTCCGCACGGAATGTCCTTCCTGCTGACAATGCGAGCACTTCTGCGGCGCTCGCGATTTGGAACCTATAAAGAGATCCTGGATCTGGCGATCGATAGCGTCGCGCTGATCGAGGAGCTCCCTCACTTTCGCTGTATCGAAGTCCATGAAACACCTCCTTTGGAGACTTTGAATTATAGTCACGGCAGCTCGGCTGTAACCGTTCAGCATGAGTAGCTTTGAGCATACTCGTTCCGGCGCCGGCAGGTTCCACGCTCAGGTGGGGGCCAGTTTCACGTGGGACTCATCGCGGCACCCATTAAAAAGGGGGGGCAAAACGGTCTCCCCAGCGTCATCCGGATGCGCCCCTGGCTGAATGTCCGCTTTTGACGGCGGGTTCAATGGGTCACTGCAACACCGCGTTCAGTCTATCGGCAGGGCTTTCAAAGCCCAAGGTCTTTCTCGGACGCTGGTTCAGGCGCAAGGCGATCTTGTTGAGATGGCCTTGAGAGAAGGACGAGAGATCAGTTC
>DATEEB010000226.1:0-7091 GCA_035281345.1 Rhizomicrobium sp.
TTGTTCGGCAGTCCTGAAATGCGCCAGCGCGTGCAGCAATCGCTGGGCTCGGGCGTGATCGTGCGCGCCGATGGGTTGATCGTCACCAACAATCATGTGGTGGCGGGCGGCAATGACATCATTGTCGCCCTGTCCGACAAGCGCGAATTCAAGGCCCGGGTGTTGCTGGCGGATGCGCGCACCGATCTGGCGGTGCTCAAGATCGAGTCCCGCAACGAGCGCCTGCCGGTGGTGCCGTTCGGCGACAGCGACGCGGTGCAGGTGGGCGATCTTGTTTTGGCGCTGGGCGATCCCTTCGGCGTCGGTCAGACCGTGACTATGGGCATCGTCTCGGCTTTGGCGCGCACCCAGGTCGCCGCCAGCGACTATCAATTTTTCATCCAGACCGACGCGGCCATCAATCCTGGCAATTCGGGCGGCGCCTTGGTCACCACCGACGGCAAACTGGCCGGCATCAACACCGCGATCTATTCGCGCAGCGGCGGCAGCGTGGGCATCGGTTTCGCCATTCCCGCCAATCTGGTGCGCCGCATTGTGGAAGGCGTAGAAGGCGGCCTTAAGAACGGCACCGCCGCCAGGGTGCAACTGGCCTGGGTGGGCGCCAGCGGCCAACCCGTCACCAGTGATATCGCCGCCAGTCTTGGCCTGCCGCGTCCCGGCGGCGTGTTGATCAAGGAGGTTTATCCCGGCGGTCCTTTATCACGGGCAGGCGTGAAATCCGGCGAGGTCATCCAATCGGTGGACGGTGTGGCCGTCGATGACATGCAGTCGCTGAACTACCGCACCGCCACCCACCGCCCCGGCGACACTGTGCGCATGCATGTTGCAACGGGACGCGCCGCGCGCGATGTCACGGTCACCCTGGCTTTGCCGCCGGAAAATCCGTCGCGCGAGACCGCCACCATCGCCGGCCGCAATCCCTTGACTGGCGCGCGGGTGGTCAATCTCTCGCCTGCCGTCGCCACCGAATTGCAAATGGATGTGATGGCCAAGGGTGTCGCCATCGTGGCGGTGAATTCTACCGGCATCGCCGCCAATTACGGTTTTAGGCCTGGCGATGTCGTACGCAGCATCAATGGGGTGGCCGTCAATCGGGTGGGCGAATTGGTGCGCGCGCTGAATGGCGCCAATCGCTGGGACATGGTGATCGACCGCGGCGGCAGAAGGCTGACACTGTCCGTACAGGGGTGAGGAGCGTTTCGCCGGGCGTTAGCCCGGCGAACGAAATGATCCTGCGGATCATTTCGAGCGACGAACGCCCGGAGCGTAAGCGACGGGCCGGAAGGCAGTCCTGCACAACGTCGCGTTCGCCCGGAGCGTAAGCGACGGGCCGGAAGGCAGTCCTGCACAACGCCGCGAACGCCCGGAGCGTAAGCGACGGGCCGGGAGGCAGTCCTGCACAACGCTGCAAACGCCCGGAGCGTAAGCGACGGGCCGGAAGGCAGTCCCGCAGTCAGTTCATCATTGCGGCAAAGTTCGGCACCGCGACTGACGGGCTTTCCCTTTTGGCGAAATTGGATCACTCTGTCTCTCAAAAGGGGGGCAGGATGAATCGCGTTTTCTCTGCAGTGGCCGCTCTTGCTTTTTTGGTGACGCCCGCCGCGGGGCAGGTGCAGCGCCCGACTGTGATACGTCCGTCGGGTGTTTATGTCCAAGCGCCCACCGGCATGCGTTATCCTGAATCGGTGGGCGATTTTCAGCGGGCAGATATTGTCCGCTACAAGGAAGACGGCACGGACGAGAGCGCCGGTTACAATCGCGTGGTGCCACTGAAAGAGATCGTTGCAACAGTCTATGTCTTCCCGTCTCCCCGCCTGCGCAGCTTCGGCTCCCCGCGATATGTTATCGAGGATGCACGCAATCGTCTTTGTGCAGATCAGTTCCACGCCATCAAAAACGAGGTCACCTCCGCGCATCCCGATGCGGTTTTGCTTCGGGAGGGAACGACCAGCCTGGAGCAAGGCAACGTGAAACATCAAGGCCATATGGCGGCCTACAGACTGACGAACCCAAGATTTTCCGGCCGCAGCAATGTCGCGCTGCATTCCGATGTCTATGTTTTTTGTTATGCCGGGGGAAAATGGACCGTCGAATATCGTATCGACTATCCCATTGAATATGATGCCAGCGCGGAAATCGCGGATTTTATGCGCGATCTGGTCTGGACCATCCCGCCGGAACCAGAAAATTAGCCGCTGTTTTCGTCGCCACCACTGAGCTAGTTTCGGGCATGTCCGACCTGTTCGAATCCAGCGACCTTGCTAGCGACGCGCCGCGGCCCTTGGCCGACCGGCTGCGACCCAAATCCCTTGCCGAGGTGGTAGGTCAGGATCACCTGCTGTCAGCGGAGGGTCCGCTGGGCCGGATGGTGGCGAACGGCCGCCCGACCTCCATCATCCTGTGGGGACCGCCGGGGACCGGCAAGACCACCATCGCGCGGCTGTTGTCCACCGCCTTCCATCTGCATTTCGAACAATTGTCTGCGGTGTTCTCTGGCGTGGCCGATCTGAAGAAGACTTTCGAAGCGGCGCGGGCGCGCCGCAAGATGGGGCAGGGCACGCTGTTGTTCATCGACGAAATCCACCGCTTCAACCGCAGCCAACAGGACAGTTTCCTTCCCGTTGTCGAAGATGGCACCGTAATCCTGGTCGGCGCCACCACCGAAAATCCGTCCTTCGAATTGAACGGCGCGTTGCTCTCCCGCGCCCAGGTGCTGGTGCTGCGCCGTCTGGACGATGCGGCGTTGGAGAAATTGCTGGGCCGCGCCGAAGCCCATTATGGCGCGCCGCTCAAGCTGACCGACGATGCTCGCGCATCCTTGCGCGCCATGGCCGATGGCGATGGCCGCTATCTGCTCAATCTGGTGGAGGAATTGTCCAGTGTGAAGACGGCCAAGCCGCTGGACTCGGCGGCGCTGGTCGGTGCGGTGCAGCGGCGCATGCCGCTCTACGACAAAAGCCGGGAAGAGCATTACAACATCATCTCGGCACTGCATAAATCCATCCGTGGGTCGGACCCGGACGCGGCGCTCTACTGGCTGGCGCGGATGCTGGCGGGCGGCGAACAGCCGCTCTACATCGCCCGCCGCCTGGTACGGACGGCGATAGAGGATATCGGCCTGGCCGATCCGCAAGCGGTGCACCAGGCGCTCGCCGCCAAGGATGTGTTCGATTTTCTGGGTTCGCCGGAGGGGGAAATCGGCTTGGCGCAATGCGTGCTCTATCTGGCCAGTGCCCCCAAATCCAATGCGGTGTACAAGGCGTTTGGCACGGTCAGGCGGGCGGCACAGGAGCATGGCTCGCTGATGCCACCCGCCCATATCCTCAATGCGCCCACCACGCTGATGAAGAATTTGGGCTATGGCGCTGGCTATCAGTATGACCATGACGCCGAGCAAGGCTTTTCCGGGCAGAATTACTTCCCCGACGACATGGCGCGCCAGCAATTCTACCAGCCCAAGGACACCGGCTTTGAGCGCGAGATTGCCAAGCGGCTGGAATATTGGTCAAAGCTGCGCAGCAAACGGACGGGGGAGGGTTAGATGGGCATGCTGTTGGCCGTGGGCGTGGGCGGCGGCATCGGCGCCCTGGCGCGCTACTATCTCGCCGCCGCGCTTCAACCCGCCGGGTCGGTGTTCAATTGGGGCATCTTTGCCGTCAATATCACGGGCGGGTTGCTGATGGGGCTGATCGTAGAGGTCAGCGCCTTGAAACTGAATCTGTCGCCGGAACTGCGCGCCTTTCTCACCGTCGGGATTCTGGGCGGCTACACCACCTTTTCCAGTTTTTCGCTGGACAGCGCCTTGCTGCTGCAAAAGGGCGAATATGTCCTGGCCGGCGCTTATGTGATCGGTTCGGTGGTGCTTTCTATCCTGGCGCTGTTCGCCGGTCTTTGGCTGGTTCGTAGCTTTTATGCCTGAGCAGCGCGCCATTGATCCCGACGATGACGGTATCCGCCTGGACCGCTGGTTCAAGCGGCACTATCCCGCGGTGACGCATGTGCTGCTGGAAAAACTGCTGCGCAAGGGCGAGGTGCGGCTGGACGGCAAGCGCGTCAAGGCGGCCGACCGTGTCGCGGCGGGCCAGTCGATGCGTCTGCCGCCGCAGGTGGTGCATGCCAAGGACCAGCGCCCCGAAAAATCCAAGCCGGAGGCGAAACATCCGCTGGCGTCCAAGGATATGGGAAGCCTGGCAGACCGTATTCTCTATATGGACAAGCAGGTGATCGTGATCGACAAGCCGCCGGGCCTGGCGACCCAGGGCGGTTCGGGCCTGACCAAGCATGTCGATGGCATGCTGGATTCGCTGCAATATGAAAAACCCACCAGGCCCAAGCTGGTGCATCGGCTGGACCGTGACACGTCGGGCGTGCTGCTGATTGCGCGCACGGCGCTGGCGGCGTCGGGCCTGTCGGCCAGCCTGGCGCTGCGCGACACATCGAAAGTCTATTGGGCCCTGACGCGCGGCGTGCCGAAACAAAAGCATGGCGTGGTCAAAGGCGCGCTGGCCAAGGAAGGCGTGCGCGGCAAGGATGAGCGCATGGCGATCAGCGATGAGGATGACGCCAAATTCGCTCTCACCGAATATGCCGTGATGGGCACGGCGGGGAACGAGTTCGCCTGGGTGGCGGCGCGCCCTATCACCGGACGCACCCACCAGATCCGGGTGCATCTGGCCAGTTTAGGGACCCCCATCGTGGGCGATTTCAAATATGGCGGCACCGACGCGCGGGCCAAGGGCGAGATCGCCGACAAGCTGCATCTGCATGCCCGCAGCATCGACATTGGCCGCCCCGATGGCGGACGGCTGCAGGCGACCGCGCCGCTGCCGCCGCATATGGCGAAAAGCTGGCGCTTGCTGGGCTTTGATCCCGACGACAAGCGCGATCCTTTTCCGCCCAAGAAGCATAGCAAGAAACGATGAAGCGTTTTTACAAGCAGGTTTCGGTCGCGCCGGTCGCGAGCGGTTTTGGCGTGCTGCTGGACGGCAAGCCGGTCAAGACTCCGGCGCGCAACACCCTGGTGCTGCCCACCGAAAAATTGGCATCCGCCATCGCCGCCGAATGGCAAAGCCAAAGCGAGGATATTATCGCCACCGCTATGCCGCTGCTGCGGCTGGCCAATACGGTGATTGATGGCGTCGTGCCGAACCGCGCTGATGTGATCACCGCGATCCTGCGCTTTGGCGAAAATGATTTGCTCTGTTATCGCGCCCATCAGCCGCTGGACTTGGCGGCGCGGCAGCGCGAGGGCTGGGACCCGCTGCTGAATTGGGTACGGCAAACCCACGGGGTGCAGATGACGGTCGCCGAAGGATTGACCCATGTGGATCAGCCGCCGGAGGCGATCGTGGCGTTGCGCCGGGCGTTTGAAGGACTGGATTCTTTCACCCTGGGCGGTCTGCATGTCGTGGCCTCCATCACCGGCAGCGCGGTGCTGGCGCTGGCGGTAGGGCAGGGCGAAACCAGCGGCGCGCATGCTTTCCAATTGTCGCGGATCGACGAGATCTATCAGGCGGAAAAATGGGGCGCGGACGCCGAAGCCGCCAAACGCGCCACCGCCCTGGCGCGTGAATTGGACAAAGCGGTCGAGCTGATCGCCGCCCTTCATTGATGCAGCGCAAAACGCCGCTGCGTGCCCGCAACACGGTGGAAAGCCGGTTGTGGGCGCGGCTGCGCGGACTGGACGGCGCTCGCTTCCGCCGCAAATCGCCTTTCCGTACTTTCACGCTGGATTTTGTCGAGCATGAGGCGCGGCTGGTGATCAGCCTGGAGGAGGGCGAGCCGGGAAAACGCTCTGTCTCTGTCGTCCGCGACCGGCTGCTCAACGAACAAGGCTATGTCATCTTGCGGCTATGGCGGCGGGAGGTGGAGCGCGATCTACATGGCGCCGTTCATAAAATCAGAGCGGTGCTGGAAGACCTGAACGCTTAGATATCCTCGATCGCCGGCCTCGCCGCCAACCGCGCCACCTTGCGCGCCGCATGTTCGATATGGCCCAAGCGCCGCGCCAGCACCTCCATCGCCGCATTGCCCTGCATCGTGGCGAAGCCGTCGCGCTCTGGCGGCGCGCCTTGCGCCGGATCGCTTTCACCACCCGGTTGCAGCAGCGCACTCACCCGCGCGCGTGTCGCGGCAATCGCGGCATCGGCGGTGGGCGCGTCCAATTCTCCGGCGCGCAATTTCACCAACACCGGCATGGAGGACAATTCCGACGCCAAAAGATAGTTCGCCCCCAGCAATTCCCCCAGCGAGGCCAGTGCCCGGCGGTTGGTGTTGGGCTCATCCGCCAGCCGCCGGATCGCGCCCGACAACTGCGCCACCGCGTCCAGCGCCGTCTTGCGCGCCAGCCGGTAGCGCTGGGTGACGGGGCCCCGGTGCAAGGCAGCCTCGGCGAAGGCGGCGTCCGCCGCCAGCAGACCACGCACGGTCCCCGGCAGGTCGTCGCGTTCCCAATTGGGCAAGAGATAGCTGAAGGCCCAGGACAGGCCCGACCCGATCAGCGTATCCACGATCCGCTCGAAGAATTGCGGGTGCTCCAGCGGGTCCACGAAATGCAGCAGCAATAGGGATGAGATCGAGGCGCCGATGGCGGTGATGCGGTAAGCGACCAGGCCGTACGCATGGCTGATGCCCACCGCCGCCACGATCAAGAGCAACAGTGCCGGCGCGGGCAGGGTGTTGAGAAAGGTCACGGCCAAGACGCAGCCGATCAGCGTTCCGGTCACCCGGTCCCAGCGGCGCTGGCTGGTGACGCTAAAATTGGCGCGCATGATCAGCGCGATGGTCAGCAGGATCCAATTGGCGTGGGCGAAGCGGGGAAAGATCAGGGTCAGCGCCAGACCCGCCGTCATCGCCAGGGACAGACGAATGGCATAACGCAAGGCGGGCGCGTGCCAATGGAACTGGCTGACCAGCACGCCCAAGCCGCGCGGCGCATCCTGACGGAACACATCCAAATCCAGCTTGCGTGCCAGGCCGCTGGGTTCGCTGTCCTTGTCCAGGGTCTTGGCCAGCGCCGCGATCGTGCTGTCCGCCAGCACCAGTTTGTTGGCGGTTGCGGTGAAGGCGTGGATGATGGCGTCGTCTGGATT
>DATEEB010000227.1:0-2733 GCA_035281345.1 Rhizomicrobium sp.
CTGGTCAGCCGGCCGTTTTCGATCAGGGCGCGGCGGCTATTGGCCACGCCTTCGCCATCGAACGGCTTGGAGCGCAGGCCGCGGATGCGGTGAGGATCGTCGATGATCGTGATGCCGGGCGCGAAGATGTCCGATCCCATGCGATCCTTGAGAAAGGACACGCCGCGCGCGATCGCCGCGCCCGAAATCGCGCCGACAAAATGGCCCAGCAGGCCGGCGGCTTCGTCGGGATGAAACACCACCGGCACGCTTTGCGATTTCATCGCGCGGGGACCCAGACGCTTGACGGCTTTCTCGCCCGCGTGACGTCCGATCACTTGCGGGTCGCGCAGATCGGCCGCATGACGGGCGCTGGCATGATCATAGTCGCGTTCCATGCCGGTGCCGGTGCCCGCCAGAACCGCCACGCCCAAGCTGTGGCTGGTGGCGGCATAGCGGCCGTAAAAGCCGGTGCTGGTGGCCAGCGCGACCGCGCTGCGCGAAAAAGATGCGCCGCCGCCTTCAGAATTGGTCACGCCGGGAACCGCCAAAGCCGCGCCTTCCACGCCGCGGGCCCGTTCGATCAAGACGTCCGCGCTGGGCTCGGCGGCATCCTCCAGATCGAGCTGGGGGATGGATGCCGCGAGCCGTTCCTTGGGCGCCAGGCCAGCGAATTTGTCTTCCGGCGCCAGCCGCGCCATGGCGACGGCGCGCGCAGGCAATCCTGCAAGCGCGTCGGCGGAAAAATCGGTCGAGGACACAAAGGCGATCTTCTGGCCCACGAAAACGCGCAGTCCCAGATCGTAATTCTCCGCCCGCTCGACATCTTCCAGCTTGCCCAGCCGGTAGGACACGCTGGAGGAGACGCCTTCGACAAAAAGCGCGTCGGCGGCATCGGCGCCTGATTTTTTCGCGGCTTCGAGCAGGCAGCCCAGAATGGCTTGCGGATCGCGCTTGGGAGTGGTCATGCCTTTCCGATGCCGCACCGACAGGCTCGCGTCAAGGTTTGACCGCGGAAATGTGGTTGCCCGGAACGTATCGTGATTGGGGTACTATGGGGCAGGTGCTGCCGTTGCCCCGGTATCGGGCAATTTGGCCGGCGTGGAAGCTTCAGTGATGTATAGCCGCTGTTCATCGAAGGCGATATAGATACGCAGCTTTTTGAGAATATTCATGCCGATCAGCAGGTCCGGCCAGTCGTCAATATCGTCTACCCTTTTGGCACGGTTTTCGATCCGCACCGAATTGTTGGGATCCTTCGTGCCGATCACATCCGGCACGATGACAATGCGCGGATTCTTGACCGCCACGCCATCGAAGTCGAGGGTGGAAAATACCCGTCCGTAAGCCTCCAAGTCTCGGTTTTTGAGCGGCACATTGCCCGGTGTTTCGGGAGTCACGTCGAACCGTCTGGCGGCCTCCGCCATCATGACGGTGTTGGTGGCCCCGGTATCGATTATCGCCATCATCTTCCGGCCGTCCACCGTCACCGGCAGGCGAATGTGATTTTTACGGAAGGTCATGGGCACCACCGCCAGCGCGGCATGTGGCCAATAGACGACACGGCCAGGACAATGATCCGCCGAAAAAAAATTCATTTTATAGGCGCTGAAATCGATCTCGGTGTCATAGTGTCCCATCAAATCGGGCGCCAAGAGACCGACATAACGCGTGCCCTTACCGAAATCGGGCTTGGGCTGGATTTGCAGATAGATATTTTCGCCGGTTAGCCGGCCCAGGGTGAATTTGTCCAATCGCACCATTTTGGTCGAGGCATTGCCATACATGTCCAGCATCTTCACGCCGGAATCGCGCAAGGTCAGCCCCAGTTCCTGGGCGGTGTCGCGGCCGATGTGAGAAACGGTGCCGCCGGTGTCGAGCAGGAAGAGCTTGGGAGTGCCGTTGATGGAAACCGGCACCAAGGCACGGTTGGGACCTGCCACCAGATCGACCGAATTGACCATTTTCAGCGGACCGCATTCCTCCGCCTGCGCCATGCCATTCTGAAACAGGATCGCCAATGCCAGCGATCCCAGGATCGATCCAACCCGCATGTCCGCCCCCGCCTGTTCTGCGCAAAACCCTAACCTTCGCTTGTTACGCCTGCTAGAGCAGTGTTGCTGACAAGCCGTCAGCTATCTCCAAATTGGTTTGCCACTGCCGGGCAATCCCAATCGTGACCATTTGTCAGTCACGCGCCGGATCACCTCTTCATCCATCGCGATCTTTTTGCCCCATTCGCGCTTGGTCTCGGGCGGCAGCTTGTTGGTGGCGTCCAGCCCGATCTTGGAGCCCAGGCCCGACTCCGGCGAAGCGAAGTCCAGATAATCGATCGGCGTGTTCTCGATGATGGTGACATCGCGCGCCGGGTCCATGCGGGTGGAAACCGCCCACATCACGTCTTTCCAATCGCGGGCATTGATGTCGTCGTCCACCACGATCACCCATTTGGTGTACATGAATTGGCGCAAGTACGACCACACCGCCATCATCACCCGCTTGGCGTGGCCAGGATAGGCCTTCTTCATGCTCACCACCGCGATGCGATAGGAACAGCCTTCCGGCGGCAGCCAGAAGTCCAGAACTTCCGGAAATTGCTGCTTGAGCAGCGGAATGAAAACTTCGTTCAGCGCTTCGCCCAGGATGGAAGGTTCATCCGGCGGCCGCGCCGTGTAGGTGGACAAATAAATGGGATTGCGCCGCATGGTGATGGCGGTGACGGTGAAGACCGGGAATTGCTCCACCGAATTGTAA
>DATEEB010000228.1:0-2591 GCA_035281345.1 Rhizomicrobium sp.
AACAGCGCCGAATTGCCGACCTCGGCTTGCGTCACCGTACGGCGCAAGGGCGAATTATACTCGTTCCATTTCAGGATATAGCGGCTGTCGGCGATGCCGGCGAAGGCCAGCGTCTTGATCGGACCGGCGGAGATCGAATTGACGCGGATTTTCTTTTTGCCCAGGTCTTCGGCCAGGTAACGCACACTGGCTTCCAGCGCCGCCTTGGCCACGCCCATCACGTTATAGTGTGGCGTGGTGCGCTCGGAGCCGAGATAGGTCAAGGTCACCATGCTGCCGCCACCCGGCATCATTTTTTCGGCGCGCTGCGCCACCGCGGTGAAGGAAAAGCAACTGATGTCCATGGTCATGCGGAAATTTTCCGCCGTGGTGTCGACATAGCGGCCCTTGAGCTGATCCTTGTCGGAAAAGGCGATGGCATGCACCACAAAGTCCAGACTGTCCCAGACCTTGCTCAACTCGGCGAAAGCGGCGTCGATGGATTCCGGCTTGCTGACGTCGCAGTCAATCAGAGCGGCAGGCTTCAGGGGTTCGACCAGCGGCACCACCCGCTTGCGGAACAGATCGCCCTGATAGGAAAAAGCCAGCTCGGCGCCCGCCTCGTGCAGCGCTTGAGCGATGCCCCAGGCGATGGAATGCTGATTGGCCACGCCCATGATAAGGCCGCGTTTGCCCTTCATGAGGCCTGAAAACGACATCTGTAAATCCTCACTTTTCCGGGCGTGCACCTTAGTCATTTACCCTGAATAGGCCAGGGGCCAAATCGGATTTTCTGTCAACAAAAAATGTAATAATTACAATAACTTATCGCATCTTGGCGCGCGGATCATAATCCGCGCTCCAGCCCTGTAGAAAGCGGCGCAGAGACTCGTCCTGCCGCTCGGGGAGGGTCACCACCAGGCGCACATACAGATCGCCCGCCGCCGCCGTGCCGTGCGCGGCGATGCCTTTGCCTTTGAGCCGCAAGATGGTGCCGGTGTTGGCATGGGGCGGTACGCTCAAGGATACGGTCCCGGTCAGGGTCGGCACCGGGACTTTGCCGCCCAGCACCGCTTCCTTCAGCGTCACCGGCAGGTCCATGCGGATGTCATTGCCGTCGCGGGTCATATAGGGATGGGGCGCCACCGACACGGTGAGCAGAATATCGCCATTGGGTCCGCCGCCTTGGCCCGCGCCGCCGCGTCCTTTCACGCGCACCGCTTGGCCGTCCTTCACCCCGGCGGGAATTTTCACGTCGATCTGTTCGCCGTTCTGCAGCACCACGCGGCGGGTGCCGCCGGTTGCCGCTTCATCAAAGCTGACGGTGACGGCGGCGCTGAGATCCTCGCCTTTGGCCGCGCGGGACTGGCGCCCGCGCCGGCCGCCGCCCATCAGGTCGGCGAAAATGTCCTCAAAACCGCTGGGACCGCCGGGATTGTTGTCAAAGCTGAAATGGAATTCCCGCGCGCCGGGCCCGCCGCCGCCGAAGCCGGAACCGAATGGGCCCTGACGG
Source organism: Rhizomicrobium sp. (assembly GCA_035281345.1). Taxonomy (GTDB): domain Bacteria; phylum Pseudomonadota; class Alphaproteobacteria; order Micropepsales; family Micropepsaceae; genus Rhizomicrobium. Next base: position 1,493 of record DATEEB010000228.1, read on the forward strand.
AAGCCCCCTTGTCTTGGATCAAATCCCCGCGCATTGCCGTCCGCGCCGATGGCGCCCGCGTCATACTGGGCGCGCTTTTCCTTGTCGCCCAAAATGTCATAGGCCCCGGAAATTTCCTGAAAGCGCTTTTGCGCGGCCGCATCGCCGGCATGCTTGTCGGGATGGTGTTTCTTGGCCAGGGCGCGAAACGCCTTCTTGATGTCCGCCTCGCTCGCCGTTTTGGCGACGCCGAGGACTTCATACGGGTCTTTCATGCACGGCCTTTGGCAGGGATTCATCCTAAATAGAGCTTTGTATCATGAATTCAAGGGTTTGGCTCGTCCGGGGAACTTTTGCGGAAAACCGGCGTTGCTATCGTTAAGACATTAAGCGCGGCGGGGCGGGAATTTTTTCATGAAACGGCAAAAGGCCGAGAGCAGAGCGCCGCAAGACGACAGCGCACGCTATCGCAGCCTGATCGAAGCTGTCACCGACTATGCGATCTATATGCTGGACCCCATGGGTATCGTCACCAGTTGGAACGCGGGCGCCCAGCGGTTCAAGGGCTATGCCCCGCGCGAGATTATCGGCCAGCATTTTTCCCGATTCTATACCGACAAGGACCGGGCCCAGAATCTTCCCGCGCGGGCCCTGGAAACCGCGGTCCGCGAAGGAAAGTTCGAAAGCGAAGGCTGGCGGGTGCGCAAGGACGGCACCCGCTTCTGGGCCTATGTCGTCATCGATCCGATCCGCGATAGTTCCGGCGAACTGACCGGTTTCGCCAAGGTCACCCGCAATCTGACCGAGCGCCGCCTGGCCGAGGAAGCCCTTCGCCGCAGCCAGGAGCAGTTCCGCCTGCTGGTCCAAGGCGTCACGGATTATGCGATTTATATGCTCGATCCGGAAGGATCGGTCACGAGCTGGAACGCGGGCGCCGAGCGCATCAAGGGATACACCGCGGATGAAATTGTCGGAAAAAATTTTTCGCAGTTCTATACGCCGGAGGACCGCGAGCAAGCCAGGCCTCAGCGCGCGTTGGAAACAGCCGCGCGCGAGGGCCGTTTTGAGAATGAAGGCTGGCGGGTGCGCAAGGACGGCACCCGCTTTTGGTCGCATGTGA
>DATEEB010000229.1:0-2262 GCA_035281345.1 Rhizomicrobium sp.
GCAGCGCTGTTGGCGGGCTATGGCACGTTTCTCAATCTGGCGCCCTTGGAATTCGGTCAAGTGGTCGGGCTCTATATCGCCACCCTGTTTGTGATGTGGCAGATCATCAATTTCGCGTTCTTTCGCGAACTTCCGACCTTGCCCATCCTGGCGGGCGGCGCGCTGATCGTGACGGGTGGGCTCATTGTTTCTTTTTGGAAAACCGCATGATCGTTGACGAAAAGCTGGTCGCCTTCGCCCATCGCCTGGCCGATGCCAGCGGCGCGGTGATCCGGCCCTATTTCCGTCAGCGGATCGAAGTGACCCACAAGCCCGGCATGCATGCCTTCGACCCGGTGACCGAAGCCGACAGGGGCGCCGAGCGCGCCATTCGCGCCATCATCGAGCGCGAACGCGCCGCCGACGCCATTCTGGGGGAGGAGTATGGCGAGAAAAGCGGAGGTCCCTGGCGATGGGTGCTCGATCCGGTGGACGGCACGCGCGCTTTCATCACCGGGCGGCATGAATGGGGTTCGCTGATTGCCCTGGAGCATGAAAATGTGCCGGTGCTGGGCATTCTGGATCAGCCGGTGCTGGGCGAAAGATTTTTGGGCGTGAATGGGCGGTCTTTTTTGTTGGAAGGCGAAAAACGCACCGCCTTGAAAGTGCGCGAATGCGCCGAACTGAAAGACGCCATTCTCTGCGTCACCGACCCCTTTTCCTATTTCACCCAAACGCAGGCCGCCGCGTTCCAGCGCGTCAGCAAAGTGGCGCGCATGACGCGCTACAGCGGCGACTGCTATTTGTTCGCGGCGCTGACGCTGGGTTTTGTCGATGTCATCATCGAGGCCGGGTTCAAGCCTTGGGATATCGCGGCGCTGATTCCCCTGGTGGAGGGCGCCGGCGGCGTCATTTCCGCCTGGGATGGCGGCGATTGCCGCGATGGCAAGACTATCCTGGCTTGCGGTGACAGACGTATCCATGAAGACGCCATAAAGCTGCTGAAATATTGAGCTTGCGCGGCAAGCATTGCGGCAACGGCGTCCAATCTTGCCGCAATTTGCCTTTGTTTGAAGGCCACGAAACCGTCGCGCCCAGATCACGTTCTCCTACTGAAGTCCCACTCATTCCTTCAGGAGGAACGCATGTCTCTGCGAGATTTTAATGCACCGGTTTGCGATGATCCCATCGCTCTGCACCATCAGCCCGCGGGCAATGCCACAGGGTTGGAAAATTTCCACACCATCCATCCCGAAGACATCGAACCCAACAACACGCCCAAGATCGTGGGCGCCTTGGCCGTGGCCTTGATGATCGGTGCTGCCGGGACTGTGTTGTACACGTCGATATCGTCCCAACATCCCCAACCGGTGACCATGGCCGCCAATCTGCCGACGCCCGCCGCGCCGCTCCCCGCGGTCACGCCGGACGCCAATACACCCGCCAGCATGCCGGCCGCCGCCCAAACGGCACCGACACCGACGCCGGTACAGGCCAAGAGCGTCCCGCGCCAGCCTTCGCAAACCGCATTGTCCCCGCGTAGGGCTACGCCTTCGGTTGGCAAGGGTGGCGCTTCGGTGCGCCTGGCCGCGGACACTACCCAATCAACCGTTCAGCCGCCGGCCCCAGTGATCGCAGAGCCGATCGCGGAGCCGGTGACGCCTACCCCGTCGCCTTCGGACGTCGCAACCAACAATATCCAGTCGGGTGTAGCGGTGGCGCCGAACGCGACCATGGCGGCTGATATGCCGGCGCAGGATCAGGCCAGCACCGCCCCCCAGCCGTTGCAGTCGCCGCAAGCCGGCGATACGGCCCAGGATCAACAGACCGGCGCCGCTCCGGCACAATAGAGGGAATTGTTTTCTGATTGAATCAACTTCGGTTTGTCATCCCGGCCAAGCGATGCGTTAGCATCGCGCAGAGCCGGGATCCAACTTGCAGGCGGCACGATGGATCCCGGATAGCCGCTACGCGGCTTCCGGAATGACAAGTTCGGGTAAATTTGATCGCAACTGACTTTAGGAAAAATCTGACACGGACATTGGCGTCCCGGCGCAAGCCGGGACGTTTTTATGCGTGCTGCCGCAGGAAGGCATCGAAAGCGGACCAGAATTGCGCGCGGATAGAATTGCGCTCCATCAAAATCTCGTGCTCCGCCTCTTTGATTTCCACATAGCTGGCCTTGGCCAGCCGCCGTGCAAAGGCTCGAATTTGCGGCGTCTGGCAAATCCGGTCCTTACCGGCTCCCACCACCAGCAGCGGCGTGGTGATGCTTTCCGCGCG
>DATEEB010000230.1:0-2126 GCA_035281345.1 Rhizomicrobium sp.
ATCGGGGCCATAGGAGTCCGCGGTGTCGATGAAATTCACCCCCAACCCGGGAAGGCGCCTGAGCACCCGCAGCGCCTCGGCCTTGTCCCGGGGCGGACCCCAAACGCCGGGACCGGTGATCTGCATGGCGCCGAAACCCAAGCGATTGACGGAAATCTCCCCACCGATCCGAAACACCGACATGCAAACGCCTTTCAGGAATTGAGGCCGCGCGGTTCCTTGATCACCTGACGGGTGGACCAGGTGCGCGGGGTGTGACCGCTGATTTCCGCGCCCGCCTCGTGAGAAAAGCGCAGATTCCAGATGGTAGCAGTGAGCGAGATCAGCGCCACGGTCCAAAAGGCGGCCGTGAAGTCGGAAAGCTGGGGCATGCTGTGGCCGCGCAACACCATCGCCCCCTGCAATGCCGCCGCGCCGGCACAAATGCCCATCGAGAGCATCAGTTGCTGGAAGGTGGTGTAAAAGCTGGTGGCGTTGCTGATACGCTCCTGTGCAATCTCGTCATAGGCAATGGTGTTGTAGCCGGTGAATTGAAGGGACATGAAGAAGCCGCTCAGCGCCATCATCAGGAACATCAGCGGCAACGGCCATCCGGGACGGAACAAACCGCACAGGGCATAGCCGGCGCTGGCAAAAAAGCCGTTGACCACCAGCGTGTCGCGAAAGCCGAAGCGCCGCAGCAAGAACGGCGCCGCCGGCTTGGCGAGGAGCGCGCCGATCGCGGTGGCAAGGGTCATCAAACCGGACTGCGCCGCCGACAGGCCGAAGCCCAACTGCATCATCAGCGGCAGCAGATAGGGATGCGCGCCCTGGGTGATGCGGGTCATGGCGCCGGCGATAACGGAAACGCCATAGGTGGGAATGCGCATCAGCGAAATGTCGAGAATGGGATCTTTGGTCCGCCGCGCATGCCGGACATACCAAATGCCCAACAGCAACCCGATCCCCAGAAGCATCAGAGCGAGCATGAAAAGGCCGTCATGGCTTATCAGTTCGAAGCCGAACAGCACCAGGCCCAGGGAAAGGCTGGACAGAAGAATGCCTTTATAATCGGTCTTTTCCGGCACCTCGCCACGCAGATCGGCGATATGGAGGCTGACCAGGATCACGCCCAGTATGCCGATGGGCACATTGATGTAGAAGATCCAGCGCCAGTTCAGGTAGGTGACGATGAACCCGCCCAAGGGCGGTCCCAGGATGGGACCTAGAATGGCGGGAATCAGCACCCAGGACGTGGCCTGGATCAGATCGCGCTTTTCCACGCTGCGCATCAGGACCAGACGTCCGACGGGCAGCATCAGCGCCCCGCCAAGGCCCTGGAAAAACCGCGCCGCCACCAGGAAAGCGACATTGGTCGCCAGGGCGCAGGCGATGGATCCCAGAATGAAGATGATGATGGCGCCGCGGAACACGGTCCGGGTGCCGAAGCGGTCGGCGAGGCGCCCTGATATTGGAATGAAGATCGCCAAACTGATCAAATAGGATGTCAGGGCAATGGACAGGCTGGGCGCCGAAACACCCAGCTCGCGCGCCATGCCGGGCAGCGCCGTCGCCAACACGGTGCCGTCCAACTGCTCCATGAACATCGCGGCCCCGACGATCAAGGCGATGGTGCGGAAATGGGGTTTGGCGGACATGGCGGACCCCTTTAGGCCCACCCCCGCCGAGGTGCAAGGGCCGGTTTTGAAGGGATTTAACGGCTTTCCCGCCTTCGTCCCACCCGCTTCGCAAAGTGTTTATGTGCCGCTTGACGCTTGGATCCACATCGATGGAGGAGAAAGCTTAAGCCTTGTTGGCAAAAGAGCCCCGGGGGCGCCGGGACTCTTTGCTGTCCTATTCAGTAGTCATAGTCGTACCGGTAGCTGCCACGATAGGCCGGCGGGGGCGGCGGCGGGCCATAGTCATACCGGTCGTAATAGCGGTCGCGCTGGGACGCGGCGGCGATGGCGCCCAGGGCAAACAGACCGATGCCAAGGCCTATCAGCGCTCCGGTGTCATTGCCCCGGCCGTGCCAGCCGTGATGGCCGTGATGGCCGTGATGGTAGCCGCCATGTCCGCCGCGATGAAAACGCTGCGCGGACGCGGGCACGGCGCCCAGCAGCGACAGGGCTAAAGTGGCGCAAATC
>DATEEB010000231.1:0-5516 GCA_035281345.1 Rhizomicrobium sp.
GACCAGACGGCGGAATGGTTCAACAGCTTCGAGCAGTCCCACGATATCGTGTTCTATCGCGGCGATGCGCCGGACAGTCCCTGGACGCAATTGTGCCTGCGCCAGGCAGACCGCATTTTCTTGCTGGCCCGGGCCAATCAGCCTTTACCGCTGGCGCCTTTGAGCCTGCCGGCGTTCAAGGCGCGCGCTTCCGGCCCGCCGGACCTTTTGCTGCTGCATCCCGATGGCGCCAGCGCCGTGCTGCCGGATCATTTCTCGGTTCGTAGCGGCTTGTTCAATGCCCATCATCATCTGCGCGCCGGACATCATGCGGATGTGGACCGGATAGCGCGCTTTATTGCCGGCAAGGCGGTGGGGCTGGTGCTGGCCGGCGGCGGGGCACGCGGTTTCGCGCATATCGGCATTATCAAGGCCTTGAAGGAAGCGGGTGTGCCTTTCGATCAGTTGGGCGGAACCTCGATGGGGGCGATCATCGCGGGGGGCTTGGCGCGGGAATGGAGCCTGGAAGAGATGCGCGATCGGATGCGCGCGGTGTTCGTGGACGACAATCCCTTGTCGGATTTCACGCTGCCTCTGATCGCGCTGGTGCGCGGCAAGAAAGTCAGCGCCCGTTTGCGCGAGCATTTCGGTGAAGTCTGCATCGAGGAATTGCCGCTACCTTATTTCGCGGTGTCCTCCGATCTGACCACCGGGCGCATTCATATCCACCGCGACGGCAAGCTGTGGCGGGCGCTGCGCGCCAGCGTGGCGTTGCCCGGCATCCTGCCGCCCGTCACCCATCACGGCCATTTGCTGGTGGATGGCGGCGTGATGAACAACCTGCCGGTGGATGTGATGCGCGACCAGGCGCACGGCGCGGGCCCTATCATTGCCTGCGATATCACCGGCGAGGTGGATCTGCAGGCGCAGGACAGCCGCTATGGCGAGCGGCCCTGGTGGTGGCTGCTGGGTCAGAATATGCGGGGCAATCCCTCGATCATTTCCATTCTGATGCGTTCCGGCACGGTGGGCTCGGAAGCCCAGCGCCGCATTGTGCGCGAGCAGTGCGATTATCTGATCGAGCCGCCCATGCCCGACATCCAGCTGCGCGACTGGAAAAAATTCGATCAGGCCGTTCAGGAAGGGTACGACACCGCCCGCGCCTGCATCGAGAAAAACGGCGTTCCTTTGACGCATATCATGTCGGAAGGACCCGGCATGCCTTTGCCGCACATCGTGGTGGCTTAGCGCGGTGGACGAGAAACGGGGTGAGGAAGCATGCCCATAGACTATGACGATATGATGCAGTCCGGCGCCAGCGGTTTGACCGCGCGTTATGACGAAAAGGACGTGATGCTCTATGCCTTGGGCGTGGGCTTCATGCGCGATCCGCTGGACGAGAAGGAGCTTCCATTTGTCTATGAAAATAACGGGCTGAAAGTGGTTCCCACTTTCGCCAGCGTCATCAACCGCGGCGAGGCGCCGCCCGAACGGCAACGCATGCCGCAGAAATCCAGCATCAATTTCGCGCTGGTGGTGGACGGCGAGCGGCGCATCACCATCCACAAGCCTTTGCCGCCCAAATGCGAGGTGGTGTCGGATGAGCGGATGCTGGCCGTCTTGGACAAGGGAGAAGGCAAGGGCGCGGTGCTGGTTCAGGAGCGGGTGACGCGCGAGGCGGCGAGCGGCGACAAGCTCTTCACCATCGTGTCGTCCATTTTCGCGCGCGGCGATGGCGGTTTCGGCGGCAGCTCTGATGGTGGTCCGCCGCTGCACGAAATTCCGGCGCGCGCGCCCGATCTGATCCAGGAATGCGACACCAGGCCCGATCAGGCTTTTCTGTATGCCCTTTCCGGCGACCGCAATCCGCTGCACCGCGATCCGGCCTTCGCCAAAATGGTCGGCTTCCCGCGTCCCATCCTGCATGGCCTATGTTCTTACGGCACCGCCTGCCGCGCGGTGCTTTCGACCGTGGCCCAGTATCAGCCCGAGCGGATTAGGCAATTCGACGTGCGCTTCTCCAAGCCGGTATTTCCGGGCGAGACGCTGGTGGTGGAGATGTGGCAGGACGGAGCCGCGATTTCCTGGCGCGCATCGGTGAAGGAGCGCCCCGGCACCATCGTCCTCAACAACGGTCTTTGCCAACTTGCCGATTGATCTTTTGGAAGAGGCTGGCGACCCGATTCAAACCGCCGAGGCATGGATCGCTTCGGGCCGGGCGTATGAGGCCGCGCGGGCGTTGCGCGGGCGATTGGCCGCCGGACGCGGCGGGCTGCTGGCACGGTTGACCTTGGTCAGGGCGCTTCTGGCTGCCGGTGATTGCCAAGGCGCTTTGGAAGAGGCGCGCGAGGCGGTGTCGCTGAATCCCGATGTTGCCGTGGCGATCGTGGCATTGGGCGAAGCTTTGCTGGCGGCGGATGCTCTGCCGGCTGCCATCGCGGAGTTGCAAAGGGCGCTGCGGCTGGACCCCGGCTTGGCGCGCGCGCGCGAATTGATCGCCGCCGCTTGGCTGGAAGCCGGGGAGGCCGACAAAGCGCTGGAGAGTTTGCACTTCTTGGAGAATCCGCCTTCCGAAATGATCGCGGCTTGCGAGGCCATCAAAACCGCACCGCGTTCCGATCCCGGCTATGTGCGGCATCTATTCGATCAATTCTCCGCCGATTACGACCAGCGCATGATCGGGCAGCTGGCCTATGCGGGCCCGCAGATTCTGTTCGACCTGGCGGCCCTGGTGATGCCGGGTCGAGACAGGCTTACGATTTTCGATCTGGGCTGTGGCACCGGGTTGGCCGGGGCGGTGTTCAAACCCCTGGCGGCGCGGCTGGAGGGCGTGGACCTTTCGCCCGCCATGATCGAGAAGGCGCGGGTCCGCGGCATTTACGATTGTCTGGACGTCGCGGATCTGGAAACGGCGCTAGCAGTCCCGGGCGTGTCCTATGATCTGATCCTGGCGGCGGACACGCTGGTGTACCTGGGAGATCTGCGGCGCGTGTTCGAAACCGCACATGCCCGCCTGAAGCCCGATGGTTATTTTCTCTTCACCGTCGAAGCGGGGGAAGGGCCAAGTTTTGAGTTGGGTTCCAAACGCCGCTGGCGCCACAGCGAAGCCTATTTGCGCGGCCTTGCCGAACGGGCCGGATTTGAGGTCGCCGGGCTTGTGGCCGCCACGCCACGCCTGGAAGCGAACCAACCAGTAAAGGGATTGGCCGTGGCCCTGTACCGGGCTTAACCGCATCTTTTCGGCGCAATGCGCGTTCCTATCCTCAGAGCTTGGATGGAATTTCCATATTATGGCTGCGCTGGCTAACACGGTATTTTTCGGCCATCGCAGGTTGGCGCGCTTCCAATTCAGCCTCGGTCCTTTGGTGGGCGGCATTGCCTTGATGGCGGCGCTGCTGGTGATGGGCGCGATCCTGTTTCGCGGCTTCAGCGAAAATGGTTTCCGGTTGGGCAGTCAGTTGGCCTGGCGTTATACGTCTTTGGTTTTCTTTGCCGCCTTGGTGGGCGGGCCGCTCTGCCGCCTGACGGCACGCGTCTTCACCGGCCTGACGCCGCCGGAAAATTTGGGCCGCAAACTGGTCTGGGGATTTTGCGCCAGCTATGGCGTCTATCTGTTGTCGGTTTTTTTGCCCAATGTGATCCGGCTTTCGGCCGGTGCGACCTTGATGACGCTGTTCGCCAGCGTCGTGGTGCTGGTGATGGCGCTGACCGCCGCGCCGCTGAAACGCCTGGGGAACAAGCCGCTGATCCCCGAACAGATTCGCCGCGTGCTGCTTGGCACCGCGGCCGCCTATTTCTGGCTTTGCTATTCCTTGATGGCTTTGGCGCGGATTTCCGGTCCGCACCGGCCGGACGCCTTTTACGACATCAGCCTTTGCTTGATGATCCTAGGCTTGCTTGTCCGTTACGCCGATCGCTGGTTTTGCAACCAACCGGTGCCCAAAAGCCTTTCGCGATCGGCGAATCCCGCCCTTATCTGACCCGCTTATCGATCAACAGACCCGAGTTTGACACGATGTTGTCAAATTTGCGGCGCGCACCTGTCCCAAACTGAGCAGCGCATCCGCCTAGCGCGGGTTCCCTAGGATATGCGACAATCGCCAGGTCGAAAGGGTTTCAGGTGCGTTCCGCTCTTCTCATCGTCGTCCTATTGCTGGGCGCTGGTCCGGCCATGGCACAGAGTCTTTGCGTTGAGCCGGCCATGCCGATCCCGGTGGATGGCGCTGCCGCCACCGCTGACCAGATGCGCACTGCCATGGCCGACGCGCGCAATTTCATCGCCCAATCCGCTGTCTATCAGGACTGCCTTTTGAAAACCGTGGATGCCGCCAAGACCCAGGCCATCGCGGCAGGACAGTCTTTCGAACCGATGGTGGAGACCAGCGCCCGCTACAAGGTGGATATGAGCAGGAAGGCGCAGGAGCGGGTGGGCAACACGGCCAACAGTGCGATGGCGGCTTTCAAGAACGCCCACCCCAATTAGAATATCTGATTCCTTTTGCCGCGCCCCGCGCGCGGGCAAATCTTAACGGCAGTTGCCTGCATGGGCAGCGAATCACGTATCATGACGTCCATGGCTGAGGCGGCGGTTCGACCCCCCAAGGAACGGCGACAGCGCGATGTGTCGCGCGCGGCGTCGCGGACGGCGATTCTGGATGCAGCGCGGCGGGTGGCCGCCCGCGAGGGCGCGCGCGATCTGAGCCTGCGCGGCGTGGCCGCGGAGGCTGGCTTCGCGCCGGCAGCGCTTTACGGCTATTTTTGCAACAAGGACGAGCTGCTGCTGGCGCTGGCGGCCGATGATCTGACCTCCTTGGCGCGCGCCATGCGGGGCGTCGGCGGTCTGGCGGGCGCGGGCGCGGTGGCGCTGAATTTGCTGCGCGGCGCCGAAACCATGGCGGCCGCGTCGGCGGCGCTGGCTGGCACGTCCCAAGATGGCAAGCCGGAAAGCAAGCAAGACAACAAACTCGGCGATGCCGAGCGATTGTTCAATGGCCGGCTGATCGCGGCGTTGAAGGCGTTATCCGATGCCAGCGGGTTGCCGTCCAACAACCGCGAAAGTCAATGCGACGTGGTTCTGGTGGCGTCGGCGCTGACGGGCCTGGCCTTGCTGGCGCGCTCGGGCCGTCTGGAAGCCTTGGGCTTTGCGCCCGAAGAAATCCTTGCGCGGCTGGACAGCCGTTTCCGCGCAGGAGCGTAGGCGCGAGCCTGAGCGACCATAAAAAAAAGACGTAGGCGCGAGCCGGACGGCGTTCATTGCGCATAGTGAATCTCCATCAGCACGGTGCGCTGCGGAAAAGGGTGGAACAGGAAGTATTTATCATTGTTGAGATTGTCCACGCCCGCGGAAAAGCTCCAATTCTCATCCCATTTGTACCGGATGCGGGCATCCACCACCCAGTAACCGGCAAAGCCCTGATAGGTCTGTGAGATGGGGTCGCTATTGTCGATGGTGCCGAAACTGCGGTCGCTGTACCGCGCACCGGCTGTGAAGGACCATTGATCGTCCGGGCGATAGGTCGCCACCGCATTCGCGCGCA
>DATEEB010000232.1:0-13990 GCA_035281345.1 Rhizomicrobium sp.
TTGTTGATGACCTTGGATACGAACAGCGGCGCGCGGCGGTGATTCTCATTCTCCGCATTGGCGTCGGCAATGGCGATCAAGTTCAGCACGCGGCTGGAGGATGCGCCCTCCAGCGCGCTCAGGCTGCGAACGGTGCGGTCATTGGCCATGGCCGGCCTCCGCCATGCGCTCCTGGAATTGTACGCCTATCCCCTGCTCATGGTGACGCACCACCCAGCCGCGCGTCTGCCCCAATTGGATCACTTCTCCGATCGGTGGGCGGAACGATGTCTTCAGCATGGCGCCTTGCAGGGAAATATCCATCATTTCGCAGGTTACCGCCTCGCCGTTGGCGCGCGTGAAATAGGGAATCTGATTGGTGGCGGCGGCGCGGCCATGACGGCGCAACCTGGTGACGCCGACCATTCCCTCGCGCACAAAGGCGGCCAGATCCTGCTCCAGTCTTTTGCGCTTGGCGTCCTTGCAGACGAACTTCAAGCCGAGCTCACCCTCGACATAGCGCGTGGCAACGCCGTCAAAACGGCCAAAACCGTCCATGTAAAGAACCACGAAAGCGCTCAACGGCGGCGGTTCGGGACAGAATATGCCCGCGCCGCCGGCCGACAGATTGATGATGGTGCAGTCCAACGTGACCTGTTCGGCCGGAACGAACAACTTTCCCGCCAACCTTACGGCGAACCGTTCGCTGCTCCGCTGTTCCTGCACAAGCGCAGGCCGCGCATTGCTTCCCATGATCCCCATCCTGCCGCGCAGACCCCGCGGAACAATGAGAAGAATAGAAGAGGGAACTTAACAATGAATAAGTTCCGCCGTTGCCCCGGGGGAGCGCTGTTCCGGAAGAAAAATATGGTTAGGAAATGCTTTCAGCCGTCGCCGCCATAACCCGGCGGCCTTTTTGACAGCGGCCGACGCACCGCACGCGACACCGTCAACCCTTAGGTCGGAAAACAGGATGACGCGGTGAGCGTGATGCCCGACATCACGAAAGTGCTCATAAAGGTCGGGGTGTAGTTGGCCTGCACCATGTTGCCGCAAGCGGGCGTCGAAACGGTGAAGGTTGCCACGGGCGGATTCAGACCATAGCTCTGGGCGCTGGCATAGGCCTTGATCGCCGTGGCGGACGAGCAAACCGTCTTGTTCACGCTGGCACAGCGCGCCGCGGCCTCGGTTCCCTGCTGCAGGGCCACCTGGGCCCAGCCCAGGAGCCCCACCTGAATGCCCCCGACCACCAAGACAAAGAAGGCCGGAGCGGTCAACGCGAATTCAACAGCGGTCGCGCCATTCTGATTGGTCCGCCAACTGCGCAATCTCATTTGATGCGGACCGTCGAGGTATAGGTTTGCGTATAGCTTGCCGGTAGCCAGGCAGAGGGAAGGATCGGCGTGTAATTGCGCGTCGCCGTCACCCGGACATAGGTCGCAGCCGTCATCCCGTCCGAGCAACTGGTGCCGCAGGTCGCCGTGGTAATGGTGGAGGCGGCGGCGCAGCCGCAAAACTGCGTGGGCGCGGGCGAAGTGCTGATGCCAGTGGTAGAAGTCGCGGCGGTGACAGCGTTGGAAATCTTGGTGGCGTCGAATCCATGCACGGCGGCATACTGCGCGCCCATCTGGGACGCGGTCTGAACCTGCATGCTGCTGTAATAGCCAAGGCTAATATCGACGCCCACCACCAGGATCATGCAGAAGACGCCACCCACGACCGCAAATTCGATCGCCGCCGCGCCATCCTGGCGCCGCAGGAACTGCAACTGGATAATTCTGCCCAAACGCTCTCTAAGCCCACTCATTCCACCAAACTCGCCGGAGACGTGCCGATGGGCTGGGTGCCAAAGCTCGAACAGTTGATTGCCAGATCGGAATTGCCGGTGAACTTGATGGTATCGCCGATCAGTTGGGTGCAGTTCAGGCTGGTGGCGGCGCCCCCCGCATATTCCACATTGCCTTTGGGCAGATAGACCGCACCACCCAAGATCTGACCGGCGCCGCCGTTGAACTTAAAAGTGGAACCGGTGGGCATACTGCGGTCGCCAAACATGGCAATACCTGCCAGCGGACCTGTTGTCGGCGCCGTGATCGCCACCGTGGCGCCGCCATTGATGGTTGCTGTCCCATAGTTGCTTCCGGTGCTGGATGTGAAGACGATGGTCACGCCATTGCCGCGGATCGTGGCGCCGCCATTCACCTTCAAATCGCCGCGATCGATATAATAAGTACCCGGATTGAGGGTCAGGTCGGCGCCCGCATTCAGCTGAATGCCGTTGCAGTACACACCCGGATTGATGGTCTTGGTGGTTTTGACCACGAGATTGTTGTCATCGCACCCGGCAAAAGAAGGCGGATTGATGCTGGCATAGGGATCGTCGGCTGGTGACACGCCCTTGTTGACGCCGTCAGTGGTGGTAATACCCGCCCCCCCGGAAATATCGCCCACGACATTGACCGAATACGCGCTGATGGTGGCTGAACCGCCATTGGTCAAACCGCTGGAGCTGGAGGAATTGTCATACAGGCTGCAACCGTTCAGCGTGACGTTGCTGGTACCTTGCGACGTGACCGCGCCGCTGGCAGATGCGTTAAGCGCCAGCACGCAGCCCTTGCCATCGCTGCCGGGCAGCGCCACCGACCGCGCGGTGATGGTCACCGGCGCGGACGCATAGATGGATGACAGCAAGCGGTTATGCTGGGTGGTGACAATAACCTCCACGGACTTGGTGTTACCGCTATAGCTTCCGCTGCTGGCCGGACGATTGACAGTGACCGTGGTCGAGGCGGTGCCTACGGTATAACCGTAAGTGGCCACCACGCCTTTGGCTTGGGTATCGAGATCGGCGTATCTGTTCAGCCCGAACTTGGTCGCGGCGCTGAGAGCCGCGGAGTCCGCCGCGCCCTGCAAGGTTTGGTTTGTATTATACCAAAGCCCGCCTTCGGTGGCCAAACCGGCCGCTCCGATCAGAAGGGGCGAGGCCAAGGCCGCGATGATGGCATAATTGCCCGACCGGTCCATAAGAAACGCAAGGGTGAGCTGCCGAGCGCCTAACAAAATGGCTTGGAAGGACTTTCCGGAAACGCCCGCGGCGTCTTTTTCATCATGCACTGTCATGCCAATGCTCCGATCGCAGGAATTGAGCAAGGCCCCGATCTGCAGCAGGGCGCTGATGCGCCATCAACCGCTGCCGATTTCTTGGCGCACGCTCGTAGGGTAGTCGCCGGAGATTTCCAAAAAGTTCTGCCAGTTCTTAGAAAGATATTCAGTCCTGAAATGACACAGATGCGAGTTCCCTTGGAACCGGCAACAATCGCGTCGGTACTTCTTTCCCCGTATACAAAAAGAGGAAATCATACCGCCTATGGCTCCCCCGCCTCTCCGATCCGCGACCAGGCAATCGGTGCCGCGATCCTGTTCTTCATGCTGGTCCGTCTGTTCTGGCGTCTGCATCATCCGGTGCCGCCAGCGCCCTGATGTGGCCATGACGTTTCCGGAGCATGTCCGGCAAAATTGATGCAGGCCGGATTGAACAGATGACCAGTCCTTGCGCGTCGGTGACACAAACGGGAGCCGACAGCTCATCCAACGCAGAAAATAGCGCCCCCCGGCTTCCAGCCGGGCCATGGCGTGATCCAAGAGCTTCTGCGCCCAAAACGGCGCGGTTTATGCGGCTTGCTTGTCTATTGCAGTACAACGCGCCCGTGCGCACCGCGAGGGATAACCCCCTCACGGGAAAGAGTCCTTGCCCGCGCTTTATACACGCTTACCCGGCAAAAGGCGACGCTTTCCGGACCCTGACAAAACCTCGCAGATGGCAGCCTTGTTAAGAATGAGGCGCGGGCCAGAGCAAGTTGGGACCAGATGGAATCAACTGCGTTGGGTTGCGGCGAGGCGATCCGCCAGAAGCCGTGCGAAGAGCGTATCGGCAATACGGTCGAGCACGGCGACGCCGCGGGCGCCCGCCGCAACCCAACCCGAAGGGCCGGGGTCTTTTGCGTCCATACGCTGCCGCTATGGACGGGTGCGTCCCCCCGGCCCGCGCGAAGCGCGGCCGGAGGATAAACTCCAGGCTTGCCCGTATTCCCCGATACGGGCTGCGCCTTTCTTCTGCCCCGCGCGGCATAGCCGCGCAATTGGAAAATCGGCGTGCGACGCACGCCGGGGCC
Source organism: Rhizomicrobium sp. (assembly GCA_035281345.1). Lineage (GTDB taxonomy): Bacteria > Pseudomonadota > Alphaproteobacteria > Micropepsales > Micropepsaceae > Rhizomicrobium. The sequence goes on from DATEEB010000232.1 coordinate 4,152, forward strand.
ACAAAATCCCTCCGGCGCAGTGGTTCCATCTGGTCCCAACTTGCTCTAGGCTTTGCCTATGGTCATCAAGCCGCCCACCAACTTTTCCGCCTCGGACCAGCGCAGCCGCATGGTGCTGGATCAGATCGAGAAGGAGCGCGCCGCGACGGATGCCAAAACCGCGCGGCTGAAAGCCTTGCGTCTGGCTAAGGAAGCCGAAGACAAGGCCACCACGGCGCAAAATCCCGCGCCCGGTAAGACACGCCGCAAGCGGCTGACCTGATCGGCGCTTCTACCTTCATGCTGAAATTTGCCGCCAACCTGTCCTGGCTGTTCAAGGAGCATGCATTCCTCGACCGCTTCGCCGCCGCGGCCGATGCCGGCTTCACCGCCGTTGAATATCTTTTTCCATATGACCATCGGCCCGATGAGATCGCCCGGCATCTGTCGCGTCACAAGCTCCAACCCGTGCTGTTCAATCTGCCGCGCGGCGACAGCACCAAGACCGAACGCGGGCTTGCTTGCATTCCCGGCCGTCAGAGCGAATTTCGCGCCTCGGTCGCGATCGCGCTGGAATATGCCCGCGCCACCGGCGTACCGCGCCTGCATTTGATGTCGGGTGTCATCGCGAGCGACTGGGCACAGGCGCTCACCACCTACAAGGACGCCCTGCGCTTTGCCTGCGAGCAAGCGGCGGCGCATGGCATCGACATTATGATTGAGCCGTTGAATGCGCGCGATGCGCCTGGCTACCTGATGAACGATTTCGACCTGGCGAGCCGGCTGATCGCCGAATTGAAATTGCCTAACCTAAAATTGCAGTTCGACATCTATCACCGCCAGATCATTCATGGCGATGTTATCCGGGGACTGGAAAGCATGATGCCCATCACCGGCCATATCCAGATATCCTCGGTGCCCAACCGCACCGAACCCACCAGCGGCGAGCTGGACGACCGGCGCGTGCTGCAAACCATCCAAGCGCTGAACTATGGCGGCTTTATCGGCTGCGAATATACGCCCATGGGCGCGACTTTGGCGGGACTTGGTTGGATGCGTGAGCTTTCAACTCACGCCCCAAGCCCCAATTGCTTGACGACGGACTGACACCGGCCGGCCAACTGCCGCTTGTGCCGGAACGCGGACAGCCTGGTGTCCAAAACGCTCTTCTTCATCTGAACCGCCATTAGGAATTCCGCTTTGGCGGCCGCGGCCTGGGCGGCCGCCAACAGCATGCCGGTATCGTCCGCTCTGCTTTCCACCGGAACAACCCAGAATTCCACGATCGCCAGATCCAGCAGATCGTTGGCCACGGAAAAATTGCTGGCGGCGGCGGCGGCATTGGCGCGCGTGTAAAGACTCATCGCCACCTCATAATGCTTTTGATCCGCGTCCGGCGCCGGTGTGCAGGCTTGCTCCAAACCATTGCGGCCCCAAAAAAACGCGCCGCCAGCGATCAAGACCAGCCCCAAAAGAGCGGCTACCACAATCTTGCGTCGAACAGACATGCTCTGGTCCCGGAACCAATCCTTCGAAGGATATTTCGGCGCCGGCCGATCGTCCATGCCGGCGGCCCGGCGTTCTCAGCCATGGCTGCGGCGCGGCAACGCAGGCAGCGGCTCAACTTTTCCCACCACGAACAGATAGGACAAGGCGCCCACCAGGCACAGCCCTCCCGCCGTTACCAAGGGGATCAAGAACGACCCCTTGGTCAAGGCCAGCATCTGGCCGGTAAAGACGCTGATAATGATCCCTGCCAGATTGCCCGCGAAATTCTGGATCCCGCCGATGGACGCCACATGCCCCGGCGTGGGCGCAATCTCACTGGCCACCGTCCACACATTGGCGCCGGTGAAGGACAGACTGGCATAGGCCAGCGTCAGCAACGCCAAGCAGGCCCAACTGCTGTCCACAAAAGCCGCCAGTGCGATACTGGACGCCATCGCCATGCCGCCCACCAGACAGGTCTTGCGCGCAGCCGTATGGCTCCATCCCATTTTGATCAACCGGTCCGAGGCATAGCCGCCCACCCAGGCGCCCACCACCGCCATCACCGCCGGCAGCGCCCCGATGGTGCCCAAGGCTTGCAGCGAGAAGCCGCGTGCCTGCAGCAGATAGGACGGAAACCAGGTGATATAGAAGTAGATGGCGAAATTCAGACAGAACAACCCGATCATCAATCCCCAGATAGAGCGGTAGCGGAACAGATCCAGCCAGGAAATCTTTTGAGTCACCACCGTCGGTCCGCCGCGCTCCGCCAACAAGGCATCCACTTGGCGCGGCGCGATGGCGCGATATTGTTCCGGATCGCGATAAATAAACCACCAGGCCAAAGCCCATATCAGACCCAGCGCGCCCGTCACCACAAAAGCGCCGCGCCAGCCCACAACCAAAATCAGCGCGGTGACCAGGGGCAATGACAAGGCCGACCCTGCGGTGGAGCCGCTGTTGAAAATGCTGCATGCCAGACCGCGCTCGCTCCTGGGGAACCAGTTGAACGCCGTCTTGGTGAAGGATGGCAGGCTGGCCGCTTCGCCCACGCCAAGCATCAATCGCGCGGCCACGAATTGCCATACACCGCGGGCGGCACCCGTGGCGGCGGTGAATAACGACCACCAGACGACGGCAAAAGCCAGGCTGATGCGTACACCCACCTTGTCGATGAGCCAGCCCGCGGGCAACTGCATGATGGCATAGGTCCAGAAGAAGGTGCTCAGCACCCATCCCATGGTCGCGGCGTCTATGTTCAGGTCGGCGCGAATGGCCGGCGCGGCGATGGACAAATTGGCGCGATCGATGAAGCTGATCGCATTGGCCAAAAAGCACATCCAAATGATCAGCCAGCGTATTTTCGGCATTTTCGCCCCTTGCTGTTGTTGTTGTTCGGGCACGCTACGATACTTAAGCGTATTTCTCCATCGCTTCCCAAAGGCCGTTGAGATAGACGGCCCCCAGCGCCCGGTCATAAAGGCCGTAACCCGGCCTGCCTTTTTCGCCCCATATCATGCGGCCGTGATCGGGGCGCGCATAGCCGGTGTATCCGATATCGTGATAGGCCTTGACGATCGCGGCCATATCCAGCGAGCCGCACTCGCTCTTGTGCGCGGTCTCCTCGAAATCGCCCGCCGCATTGACTTTGACATTGCGCAGATGCGCGAAATGAATGCGCCCTTGCCCGCCGAACTCGCGCACCAGCGCCTCGACATTGTTCTGAGGACCAGCGCCCAAGGAGCCGGAGCACAGCGTCAATCCGTTGGCGGGACTGTCCACGATAGACAATAGCCGCGCCAGGTCATCGCGATTCTTGACGATGCGCGGCAGGCCGAAGATCGGGCGCGGGGGATCGTCGGGATGGCAGGCCATCTTGATGCCGCTCTCCTCCGCCACCGGCACGATGGCCTTGAGGAAATAGGACAGATGTTGCCACAGTTTCTCTTCACCGATCGCGGCATACTCCGCCAGCAATCCCTTCAACTCCTCCGGCTTGTAGCTGGAATTCCATCCGGGAAGCGAAATCCCCTTGCTGACGTCGATCGCCTCCACGTCCTCGGTGGAAAAAGCCAGCGTGGTGGAGCCGTCCGGCAGTTCGGCCGTGGCGGTGCGGGTCCAATCGAATACCGGCATGAAATTGTAGCAGATGACTTTGAGCCCAGCCTTACCCAGGTTGCGGATGGTCTGCTGGTAATTGGCGATCAGCCGGTCGCGGCTGGGCCTGCCCAGCTTGATGTCCTCGTGCACCGGCACCGATTCGATCACGTCCAGCGCCAGTCCATGGGCCTCGACCTTGGCTTTCAACGCCAGAATGCGCTCCATCGGCCAGACTTCGCCCACCGGCACGTCATAAACCGCCGAAACGATGCCGTGCATGCCAGGAATCTGGCGGATGTATTGAAGGGAGACGGGATCGCTGTCGCCGAACCAGCGAAAGGACATTTTCACGAGGCAAGGCTCCTTTTGTGGATTTTTTTGGTCCGATGCATATCCGGTGCTTACACCATCTGCGAACAACTGGCCTATATCATCTGACTAGGGGTGTTTCATGGGAGGAACACACTGCCCCAATCTGCAAAAAAGGCGGAATTTCAGCCTCAAATCTTAACAGACGCTCTCGAATGCGCCCCGGAGTTACTTGTTCTTAAAGGAAAATTTCTTGCCGTGTACGGAACTTTCCCTTCAATATGGACATTGTATACATCGGCTGGGGTGAGATGAACATGGCAGAGATTGTCGCGTTTCCACATGAGTCTCACCATCGCCCTACTGTTCTTGTTGTCGACGACGAACCCACCATCCGCGCATTCCTGTGCGACTATCTCAATCAAGCGGGTTTGCACGCCATCACCGCAACTTCCGGCGATGAAGCCACGTACACTTTGAAGGCTGACAACGCCATCGATCTGGTCTTCAGCGACGTACACATGCCGGGCAGCCTTGATGGATACGCGCTGGCGCGCTGGATAATGGACAACCGGCCGGGCTTGCCGGTGCTGCTCGCGTCCGGGGACCTGGGTCAGCTCAAGCCACTGCAGGAATTATCGGGCGCCGAGATCGTGCCCAAGCCCTATGATTTCGATATGGTGGTGCGCAAGATTCGCGCGGCTCTGTCGACCGGCAAACGCCGAAGCGCCTAAACGCGCTTTTTCGTTCCGCTTTCTCTGCGGGGTCAGCGCCCGGTTGCGTCCCCAGTTGCGCCTTTGCATCCTGCTGTTGTGCCATTAGCTTTGCGCCATGACCGCTCAGCTCCTTTCTGTTCAGACCGGACGCATCGCGCCCTTGGGGCCCGATCAAGTCCCCAGCGGTTTCGTCAAAACCTCGCGTCAAGGCGCAGTCCATGTCGGGCTGCTGGGCCTGGAAGGCGACAGCCAAGCCGATCTTGCCGTTCATGGCGGGGCCGAAAAAGCCGTTTATGCCTATGCGGCCGCGCACTATCCGGATTGGGCGGCGCAATTTCCCAAACTGGCGGCCAGCTTTCACGGCGGCGCGATGGGCGAAAATCTCACGGTCACGGGCATGACTGAAGCTGACATCTGCGTGGGAGACGTGCATGCGGTAGGAACCGCTCTGCTGCAAGTCTGCCAACCGCGCCAACCCTGTTTCAAATTCTCTCTGCGCCACGGCAACAACCGGTTGCCCAAAGCGATGGTGAAAAGCGGACAGTCAGGCTGGTACTATCGCGTATTGCGGGAAGGAAGCCTTAAGGCCGGCGACGCGCTCACCCTGCACGACCGCCCCAATCCGGATTTTGCCTTCTCCCGGCTGGTTCAGATCGTCTATCACGGCAAGGCCAGCCTCGAAGAACTTGCCCGCCTGGCCCAAATGCCGGGCCTTGCCAGCCAATGGCGCGAGCATGCCCGTCAATCGCTGCATGCCTGAAGCGGCCCCAAACAAAAACGGCACCCGAAGGTGCCGCTTAAGACCTGTTGGAGACAGGAAGTTTTCTTAAGCCATCTTGCGGCGACGGCGCAGCATGGCCGCACCGGCCAGGCCGGCTGCAAACAGAGACAGGCTGACGGGTTCGGGCACTCTGGCGGGAGGATCGTTCACCGCGATATTGTCGAACTCAAACGAATTGCCGGTCGACGCAAACACCACCTGGTTGATCAGGTCGTTGGCATCGAACGCGAAATAAAAGCGCCGATTGGTCGCGCTGCCGAACTGATCGCCATTGGCCGGCAAGGCCAGCGCCGCGCCGCCGAAGGTCTGACTGAAACCACCCGAGCCTTTGAAGGTGATGCTGTTGTAATTGTCGATTGACCCCAGATAGACGCTCAGGCTGTGCATCACACCGGGTGCAGTCAATATAGCGCTGCCCCCGGTGAAAACCGACAGATATTTTGTGGCGTCGCCAACCGGCGGCGCGGCGATGCCCGGCACCAATGGACCTTGGAATAGTCCGGCGGTGGACCAGCTCATCGTGTAACCGGCCGCAAGCGGATTGTCGAAATCCTGCACCATGACCTCGCCGGCGGCGGGTGCCCCATCAAAGGCTATGGAGCTGAAGACGATGCCAGCATTGGCGACGGACGACGAAGCCAGCAAGACAGCAGCAACGGCGAGACCGGAAAACAGCTTGGACATCACGGGACGATCCTGACGCGGGGCGTGGACATCCAACACGCCGCCGCGCAAAGCACCAGATTTGCATCAAATGCTGGTAAATGCCGTTTCAGAAAGAAACAGTTCTCAGTTAATCCGTATAAAGAATGATGGCATTCTCAATCCCAATGCCGCCGTTTGGGGGTGGCCTCGATCCAGGCCAGTACGAACGCGATGACCACAGCGCTGGCGCATGCTGCTGCAATGAACGCCCAATCCAGATTCCCCTGCCCCATGGCCCCTCCGAGGATCTTTGTTTTATTCGCCGGCATTCCGGCCGGCGTAGCGCCTTCACGCTTTGTTTGTGCTGCCCTTTAACCACTGATTTGTCGCAGATTGTCGCAAATTTAGGTTTTTTCAACCATGTTTTTCCAGTAGATCCGCCAAAAAACGCGAAAAATCCTATCCTCGGAACTTTGGCCGGTATTCCCGTAATTCCGCATTTTTCCTTCCATCCCGGAAACCATTAACAGTTTGCCGTCGTTGACGGTCTGTCCAACTTCATGGATTTGGCTTGTTTGGGGGGAGTTTGCGGGCCGGTTTACCGGTCCGCTGCGATATGTCGAGGCTCCGATTGCGTCCCATTTCTACCGGAACAAGCCCTATCCGTTCCCGCAGCCTCTGCCCTCTCTGTGGCGGCCCACTATATTATGTGAATTCCAGCTTCAGCTTTTTTACGGGGCGCAAGAAGCGCGTCTGCCTCGCTCTGGATTGCAGTTATGTGGATAAACAAAGTTTCAAGCGCATATCCGAGAAATCGCCTCCATCGCACGATACAGCCTCCCCCCAATAAATGCGTCAGAGGGTGCGACAACTTGCCAAAAAATCCTTGGAACCCAATTGACCCCATCGATGTTTGACAACCGCACGAATACAACCGCAGTCCGTGGGGAACCTTTGACGCCCGATCTTCCGCAATCCCTCGCAAGCCGGTATCGGGAGCATGCGTCAGAAATGCAGCATCTGTCGGAACAGGCCACGACGGATAAGAAACGTCTTTTCCATCTCGTCTATCTCGGTTTGGCGGAATCCTGGATTGCGCTCGCCTTGCACAGCAAATCGTCTGCGCCAGAGCCTGCACCCAAACCCGCGAAGACTGGTGAGGAACCTCTTCTCTCTTGGCCCTTGCCGCATTTCCCTTTCATGAAACAAGCCCGCTTGAAACAAGGCGGAAGCCGTCCATGACCCACAATCGCTTTTTAAATGCCTCCTTCTGGCTTTATGCCTGCCTCAGCCAACTTTTGGCCCCGGTATCCGGCGGGGATTTCCTCACCGTAAAACTTATTCAACTGGGCCAATTCGGCCCGTTCGACGATCTGCGCGGATTGTCGGCGCGCATGGCAATCGCCGCGATCCTGTGGCTGTTAACCGACCGCTGGATCAAGCGGCGGGCGGAGCTGCCGGCCTCACATCAGTGAAACGAGCATGGGCGGCGGCGCGTTGGGGCGCGAGATTCCGCTTAGCGCCTCGCTGGCGCGGTCGGAATCCGAACTTGTAGCGATGTCACACAAGGACAGGATGCCCACCAATCGCTTGTCGCGGTCCAGTACTGGCAGCCGGCGCACTTGAATGTCTCCCATATTCAATACCACATCCTCGATATCCTGATCGAGAAAACAGTATTTGACGTCTTGGGTCATCAATTCGCGGATTTTCGTTCTGGGACCGAACCCTTCCGCCATACCGCGCACCACCATGTCGCGGTCGGTGATCATGCCCACCAGCCTGTCATTCTCGCCGACCGGCAGAATGCCGACATCCAAATCCGCCATAAGGCGCGCCGCGACTTGAACGCTTTCCTCGGGATTGACGGTGGTGACGTCGTGCGTCATCACATCCTGCACTTGCATGCAACCTCCATTTCGCGCCCTTGCCCAAACGCCCAAAATTTTGAGCGGCAGGGCGATTTAGGGTCGTTCCTGCCGCTGTCATGATCGGCATATCCATTGAAGGAATTTTCGATCACTTCTGGCCAACGGATGGCGCGCGCTCCCGTTGCATGGAACCACGATAATTTCCGGAAAAACCAAAAAAGTGGCATGCAGCCGGACGAAATTGCGTTTTGTGGCTTGTGCCGCAACCCCCGCCTCGGCTTTTGGCGCAACACAATAGCGAAGTCCTCCGCTGGGAACTTGTGAGCAAAGACGCAAGGGGCTTCCGCTTAAGCTGGTCTTAGCCTTACCTGCGTCTTTTCATTTATGGGTTCGCCGTTCGCGGTTAGGTCAAAATCATGGGCCAGACAATCACATCCATTGCCGACATGGTGTCCTATGCGGGCGATTTGCGCCGCACCGCCAAGCAAACCGCCGCGCCGGAATTGGCGGAAAAAATCCAGCATTCTGCAGACCAACTGGAAAAACACGCACTGCAGCGCGTGGGCCAGGCGGGCCTGGGCATCGGTCTTTTGCTGGACACCCTTGTCTGATCATTATTGGCGGACGCGTAAGGTACTGACGGACCAAGTGATTAACCAACGAACGCGTCTGAGTTCCCCAGCAGTAAATAGCGATTGCAGTTCGCGCGCCCGCGAACAAAAGTAAGGGCTGAACCGGGGCATTTCGTCCCGCAAGGGGCCTGACGTGACCAGCCACGAACCGCAAACCCATGACGCCGCTGGCGCAGAGGAACTTTGGTTGACCTATCTCAACCACGACCGCTCGGTGCAACAGGCGGTGCGGCGGCTGGGCGCGCTCTCCCAAGACAATGTGGAACTGTTTCGTACCCTGTTGCTGAAGGGCCGCGACCGCAGCCGGGTCAAGGACTATGAAGCCGAATCCATTCGGCAATTGCAGGGCGAAGCTTTTGTGGATGACGAGGCACTGCAAACAGCGCTGATCGTGATGAACGCTGAAGATCCGCATCTGGGCGAAGAGCTCAAGCGCGCGGTCGCCGCCACCGGCAAGCCGGAGAATCTCGACCGGTTGATCACCGATATTCGCGCCCAGAACGGCATGCCGGCGCCCGCGCCTCGCGCCAAAGCAGAAACACCGCGGCGCGTGGTCCCGTCCCTATTCATACCGGGTGAAGCCGAGCCTGTTTTTGAAAATTCGCCCGCGCCGGCATCTCCTGAACGCCGTTCGCCGCCGCCGCCATTTGAACCTGTTATCGTTCCGGCACTGCAAGCGCTACGGCCACAAGCCGCCGAACCGCCGCGGACGTCAAAACCATCCGCGACAAGGCGTGTTGTGATCGCCGCCGCTATTCTGGCGCTGGGCATTGCAGCCATGGCGCTGCTGACCTCCAAGCTCGGCGACAGCCCGCTGCAAACCGCCAGTGTCCAGATACCGGAGGCCGCAGTCCCGCAACCCGCTGCCGCCGTACCGATTGCCGCGCTACAATCGCAGGCCGCACCCGCCATGCGGACGTCCGCCCACGAACCCGAGACGCCAGCCGCGCCACAGGCAACACAGACACAGCCGCCGGCCACACAAGCACCGGCAATGTCCGCCATGGCGACAAGGGCCAACGCACCGGCCGGCACCTCGCCTATCCCTGGGCCGGTACCGGGCACCCGCTACACGGTGGTGCGTGGCGACATGTTGAGCCAAATCGCACTGCAGGCTTACAAGGACCCTGCGAAATATCCCCTGATTTTGAGGGCCAACCCCAACCTAAAGCACGGACCGGACATCATCTACTACGATCAGGTCATTTTCATTCCGCCCGCGCCCTGACGGGATGCGGCAAATCGGACTTGCACAGGCGGCCCAGCCCGATTAAAGCCACCCAGCGCGACCGACGAATCCCCATAATGTTGTACGGAG
>DATEEB010000233.1:0-4880 GCA_035281345.1 Rhizomicrobium sp.
CCAGAATTTGCTGATCGCCGCCCACGCCCTGGGCTTTGTCGGAAACTGGCTGACCGAATGGTATGCCTATCATCCGGTGGTGAAACAAAAGATCGGGCTGAAGGCGGGCGAACGGATGGCGGGCTTTGTCTATATCGGCTCCCCCAAGGAAGAACTGCAAGAACGCCCCCGTCCCGAGATGAGCAAGATCGTCACCCGTTTTTAGGCTGGCGCCCCACGCCTGGAATGAATTGTTTCTGACGGAATCAACCCAGCTTGTCATCCCGGCCAAGCGATGGTCGATAGGTCTTGAGCGGCAGCGAAAGACGCGTATCGATCATCGCGCGAGCCGGGATCCATCTTGCGGGCGGCACGATGGATCCCGGATAGCCGCTACGCGGCTTCCGGGATGACAAGTTCGGGTAAATTTGATCGCAACCGACTTTAATTCCAGGATGCGGAGAGGCGGACCGCTTGCGGCCGGCTGGTGAATTTGGCATTGCTCGCCAGCAGAGTCTTGAGCAGCGTACGCGCCGCGGCGCGATTGGAATTGGCATCCAACGCAACCGCCAGATGATAGGTGATCTCCCCATCATCCGGCAGCAACCGGTGCGCCCGGTCGAGTTGCTGCAGGCCGCCCGCGATATCCTTTTTCTGCTGGATCTTGATCCAGCCAAGCGTATCCGCGATGGCGGGTGAATCGGGCGACAATTGCATGGCGCGCGTGAGGAGCGAAATCGCCCGGTTCGGATCGCTGGTTTGAAGTAGCCAAGCCAGATTGTTCATCGCAAGGCTGTTGCGCGGCTCTTGTTTCAGGATGGTCTCATATTGGGCGATCGCCTGCGCATTGCGTTCCACCTTGAGCAGGAACGCCGCATATTCCAGCCGGGCTGCGATATCGTTGCGATGAACGGCCAACCATTTGGAAGCCAATTCTTCCGCGCGCTTGTTATCGTTGGCGCGCACCGCCATCCGGAAAAGCCGCGAAAAAACCTCCGTGCTGGGCCGGGCGGCTAGGCTTTGCGACAGGACCTTCGAGGCTTCGTCAACCCGGTTTGCCCGCACGAGCGTGTCCGCCAACAGCAAGTCTGCAGCGGACCCCGGATTGGCGTCTTGGAAATTCCGGGCCAAAGCCAGGGCCGCATCCCTATTGCCGGAATCAAATTGCAAATTGACTTGAGACGCTTTGATATTCGTATCCGTCGGCCTCAACTTCACCGCGGCATCCATCATCCGTGCGGCGCCGGCGCGGTCGCCGGTTTCAAACAGCGCCAGGCTCAAATAGAGCTTTGGTTCCGGAGCGGACGGCGCCAGACTCTCTAGACGGCGGAAACTCGCCACGGCTTCCTTTTTTTGTCCCAACGCCGACAGAATCTGGCCTTGGAAGACCAAACCGTCGCCATTGCCGGGCTGCGCGCGGATCATGTCATTTGCCGCGGCCAGCGCGGCTTTGAAATCCTTGCGGGCGATGAGATAGCGTATCAACACGCCCCGGGGCGCGGGGCTTTGCGGTCCATTGGCAATGGCTTTGGCCAAGGTCTGCCGGACGTTCCGGTCGTCGCCTTCGCGCGCGGAAATCTCAGCCAGCCGCAGCAAGGACGGTTCGTCCTTGGCGTCAAGCGCCAGAATGGCGTTGAGATCGCGCCGGGCTTCGGGATGCCGCCGCAGCCGTATCAGATAGCCGGCCCGGGCAGACAGAACGGTTTTATTGCGGGGCTCCAATGTCACGGCCTGGTTGAAAGCCGCCTGCGCGCCTTGCGTATCACCTTGCAGCAACAGGATGCTGCCGCGATAGGCGAGCGCCGTGGCGCGTTGTTTGGGATCGGAGCCAAGACCGTCAACCGCCGCCAGCGCTTCCTTATACCGGCCGGTCTGCGTCAACGCCCTCACATAAGGCATCACAACCACCGGATCGGTGGACTGTCCCGAAGCGGTCCGCGCCAGCTCCTGGATTGTTGGCGCGGGGCTTGCTGCTTGCGGCGACGGCGGCGCTTTCTTGCGCGCCGCGTTCAATTTTTCGCGCATGGCGGCCGCATCTTCTTTCCGGTACAGGTCGGAATAGGTGCGCGCCAGCAATTCCATAACGGCCGGGTCGGACGAATCCTTGATCGGCTCAAGAAGGGTCAAAGCGCTATTGGCGCTGTCTTGATCCAGACGAAGAGCCGCCAACTGTATCCTGGCCGCAAGAAGACCGGGATTCCTGGCCACCGTCCGGCTCAGAATAGAGTCGGCGCTGGAAATCCTGCCGGCTTTTTGCGCCATTTGCGCGATCATGATGGCGGTATTGGGCATCGCATCCATGGGATCCTGCGGCAAGGTCTGCGCCAAATCCCAGGCCCCCTTGGCGTCACCCGCCCGCGCCATCAGCAAGGCGCGATAATAAACACCCAGAAAGGCATTCGGCGCTTTGGCCAAAACCGCATCAACCTCGGCCTTCGCCTTGGCATCCTGCTTCAGGTCCAAATAGACATCGATACGGCTGAATTGAGCCTGGAGATTGGAGGGAAATTTCGCAACCAACTGGTTGGCCAAATCCAAGGCAGCCGCATGCTGACGGGCCGTCAGCAGAAGCCGCACTTTAAAGATCATGGCGTCGGGCTTGTCCGGCGCCAAGCGAATCGATTCATCGGCGAAACCGGTTGCGGCGCGCCCGTCGCCCTGCTGCATGGCAATGCGCGCCCGAATGAGCAGCCCCCGCGCATCGCGCCGCAATTTCAGCGCACGATCCATCGCGTCCGCGGCCTCCGCCGATCTGCCCAAAAACTGGAACGCCAGGGCCCGCGCCGCCAGGATATCCGGTGCGGTAGCGCCGCTGGCGCCGGAAGCCGGAAACTCATCCAACAGGGTCTGATTTTCGCCGCGTGAAAGCATCACTTGAAACAAAGGCGGCAAGACCAGCGCATCCGCCGCGCCCTCTTTGCGCGCTTGGCGCAGTTCACGTTCCGCCGATACGGCGTCACCCGCCTGATATAACATCATCCCCAGCCGGGCGCGCACGGCGCCATTGCCGGGGGCGGCCCGGACGGCATTCTTGAGATGAATGACGGCGAGCCCGATATCGCCTTTTTTCAGCGCCGTCTGCGCATCGGCCAGAAACTTCTGCTCCGATCCTTTTGCGGGCTGCGGCGCCTGGGCAGACGCGGGTTGAAACACCGCCATGCCGACCATGATCGCGGCCGCAAAGCATATCCGGACCCACGACTTGGCATCCAAGTGGAAGTGCACGCCATTCCCCAATCTAGACCGCGTCAGAACTTGGCAGCTAGCGCGGCATTTGGGAAGTTCTGGTGGCAAGCAGACCGCTCAACGTCCAAAGAGCGTAAATGCTATCTTCGCAGTCGCAGCGTGGGGATACCCCAAAAAGAATTTCCCAGCCGCCGGCTTTTGCCAAAGGCTGGGAAATCAGAACAGTCCTGTCAGACGAAAACTGTTAGGCCTTCGCCTTCTTGAGACGGCGGCGCATCGCAGCTGCACCGACCAGACCGGCGCTGAACAGCGACAGGGTCAGAGGCTCCGGAACGCCGGTCGGGGGCAAGGTGCCGCCGCGGATGCTCGCGAAGTGGATGGTGCCGCCGGCGACCAGGAACTCGCCATAGCCGTCACCCCAGAAATTCACGGTGGTGAAGGTGCTGGAGTCGTCGAACGCAGCCACGAACACGCCGGCGCCGCTATCGGTCAGGAACTGGTCGCCGCCCACGGTCGAGGAGCCCACCAGGATCGGCGCACCGCCGCCAAAGGAGATATAGATGTTCGAAACCTGACAGCAGGTTGACCAGTCGCCCACTTCAAAACCAATGGCGTTCACGCCGGAGGTGAAAGAGAACTGGATGCCGCTGTCGCGCGAATCATTCGGATTGCCAGCGCCATGGCCGGGAGCGCCGGACCCGCTGTTCGCGGCGGGATTGATGTTGAAGGCGCCGCCGCTCATGTCGCGCGAAGGAGTCGAGCCGGACAGGGTGTAGGCGCTGGTGCTGAAGCTAACACCGGTCGGCTTGGTGACCGCATAGCCCGCGCCGGCATAAGAGGTGCCGGAGAAACCGAACGAAACGACGTCATGGGTGGCGATCGCGGTCGGGTCGAGCGCAACATTGGCGTTGAAGTTGGTCAGACCACCGTCAAAATCGTCAAACACGGTCGCGATGGTCGCGTTCGCGGCGGTAGGAATGGCGGCCATCAAGGCCACGGCGAGCAAGGAACTCTTCATACGCATCAGGCTTCTCCCAGACTAAGGTCGTATTGAAATACTGGGAGATTTTAAGCAATCCCCATGCCATGACAAAATATCTTTTTATATCAATGCTTTATATTTTTAACCATTGCCAACTGTAAATGCTCGTTACAACGAATGGCCTTTTGAGCGCCTGCTTTTGCAACTGTCACACGATAATCGCATCCAATGGGCCTGGCCACAGCAGGGGAGAACCTCATCCGATCCGCGCTGAAACCGCCGATTCTCCGAGGGACAAGGTGAGCGCCTAAACCCTGGCGCCGCCGCAGATGTTCAATATATTCGGCCGGCAGCACATTCGTAATATCGGTCGTTATCGCGCTGGCCGTGGTGGGACCCAAGGACTTATCCGCGCCCGATGCAGAACAATCCGCTTGATGGCCTTGAAGGTTCAAAAACAGCCTTTGACGCCAAGGGACTAGCGTCCCGTGGTTAAGCCCACCCCCGAAGATGAAGCCGCCCTCGACGCCACCAAGGCGCCGCTGATGGAGCATCTGCTGGAACTGCGCACCCGGCTGATCTGGGCGGTGGTATCTTTCGCGATCTGCTTTGCCGTCTGCTTTGCCTTCGCCACGCCGATCTACAATTTCCTGACCAGGCCGCTGCATGAAGCCTTGGCGGGGCGCGCCAACGATCATCTTATCTATACCGCCCTGACGGAGGTGTTTTTCAC
>DATEEB010000234.1:0-11357 GCA_035281345.1 Rhizomicrobium sp.
CAACAAGACGCTGGTGGACGATTCCGCCCTTCGCCGTCATGAACGCTCCAGCCAGAAGGGCTTTGCCAAATTCACCCGCGCCGACGGACAGGTCGTCCGTTGCGAAGTCACCGACATTTCGGTGGGCGGCGTATCTTTACGAACCGACGTCAAGCCGCCGATCGGCGAATTTGTGCTGATCGCCCAGATCGCGGGCCGTATCGCACGCCATCATGCCGATGGCATCGGCATCGAATTCGTCGGCCAGGACAAGAACCCGGCCGAGCCCGCGCACTACATCAATGTGGTCCGCTAAATCTTTAGAGCCCTTTTGAATTGAAATGAACCTTTACACTCACCATGGGCGGGCCCCCCGGTTCGCGCGAAGCGCGACCGGAGGGTAAACTTCACGACCCGCCCATCCAGGGCAGAAAATACCGTGTTTGCGACTCTGGATGGCGCGCATACGCTGTCGCTATGCGCCGGAGGCCGGCCATGGTGAGGATGAGGGAAGCACCGCATCATCTCAATCCGAAACGGCTCTAGCCCAAAGCCCCTAACCCAAAGTCTGAATCTGGCTTGAGGCCAGCATCAGCTTGGCGACGGAAATTTCGCCGCTGGAGTCGAGCGTATCCAGGAAAGCGCGGGTGCGCTCCAGCGCGTCTTGCTGTCCGGCCGCCCACTCCTCCACGCTTTTGCCTTGGGTCAGCAATCGGGAGGCGATGGCGCGCTGAGACGCCGACAGATCGTCCATCAGGCGGCGCAAGGCGAGCCGGTCCCAATGTTCCGGCGGGGTGAACTTGCCCACCAGTTTGCGCAATCGGTCCAGTCCGACGAGCGTGCCCAAGGCGGCAAAGACGGGTGCGGCCTGGACGGGCTCCTTGCCGGTTTCGCGCGCCAGCAGCGCCACATCCAGCGCCGCCACCAGATGACGCATCAGCGACCAGTCGCGCGCGAGATCCTCGGGGATATGCTTGGCGAGCGCTTCGATGCGTTTGCCGTCTCCCGGCGTGAGGCGATAGCCTTGGCGCAAGGCTTCCACGCTGGCGCGATACTGCATCACCGTGTCGGCGATGGGCGCGTCGGCGGCGACATGGGTCAAGAACCAGTGGGTGGCGCGGCGGAACTGGTCTGCGATGCCGGCGTAAAGCTCGATCTGCAATGTGGCATCCACTTTGCCGTCCAGGGCGTCGATCCGGGCCTTGAGCTGCGACAAGCCAAAGGTGCCGTCGCTCAAGGCAAAGCCGCGCGCCGCCTCAGCCGCCACATGGCCGGTGACTTCGCGGATTCTCAGCACAAAAACCGGGCCCGCCAGATTGACGATGGCGTTGACCAGGACGGTTGAGACGATCTCACGCCTCAACCGGTGGCGTTCCGGCTCCTGCGGGAAGGCGCCAACCGCGGCGGGCGGAAAATAACCCGCCAGCAGGGCGGCAAAAGCCGGGTCGTCGGGCAGGGGGCTGGCCAGTACCTGCGCATCCAAATCCAGCTTGGCATAGGCCAAAAGCACGCAAAGCTCCGGCCGCGTCAGGCCGCGGCCCTCATTGGCCATGGCTTTCAGTTGCGCGTCGCTGGGCAGATATTCCACCGTCCGGTCCAGTTTGCCGCGCAGCTCCAGATCGCGGATCAGCCGGCCATGCGCGTCCAGATCCAATACCTTGCGTGCCTCAGCCACCGACAGCGCCAAGGTCTGGTTGTAGTTGTCCGCCAGCACATGCGCCGCGACATCGTCGGTCATCGAGGCAAGCAGCGCATTGCGCTGATCCGGGCTGAGTTCGCCCCGCATCACCGGCCCGCCCAGCAGAATTTTCAGATTCACTTCATGGTCGGACGTGTCCACCCCGGCGCTGTTGTCCACCGCGTCGGTATCGATGCGCACGCCGGCGCGCGCCGCTTCGATGCGGCCCAATTGCGTGACGCCCAGATTGGCGCCTTCGCCAACCACCAGGGCGCGCAATTCGCCGCCGTTGACGCGCACCGCGTCATTGGCGCGGTCGCCGGCCTCTTGCTGGGATTGGCTCGAAGCCTTGATGTAAGTGCCGATACCCCCGAACCACAAAAGATCGGTTTTGGCTTTCAGCAGGGCTTTCATCAGATCGGGCGGCGATAGGCTATCGGCTTCGCTGCCGATCAGCGCTTTTACCTCCGGCGACAGCGGAATTTCCTTCAAGTTGCGGGCAAAAACCCCGCCGCCCTTGCCGATCAGCGCCTTGTTGTAGTCGTCCCAGCTGGAGCGCGGCAGGGCGAACAATCTCTCGCGCTCGGCAAAACCTGTGGCGGCATCAGCGTTGGGATCCAAAAAAATATGGCGGTGATCGAAGGCTGCCACCAGGCGGATATGCTTGGACAAGAGCATGCCGTTACCGAACACGTCGCCCGACATGTCGCCGACGCCGATCACGGTGAAATCGGTGGATTGGATGTCGGTGCCCAGCTCGCGGAAGTGGCGCTTCACCGCTTCCCAGGCCCCGCGCGCGGTAATGCCCATTTTCTTGTGGTCATAGCCGACGCTGCCGCCGCTGGCGAAGGCGTCTCCCAACCAGAAGCCGCGTTCCAGCGCGATCCCGTTGGCGATGTCGGAGAAGGTCGCGGTGCCCTTGTCTGCGGCCACCACCAGATAAGGATCGTCGCCATCGGGACGCATCACATCGGGCGGCGGCGCCACCTGGCCATCCCGGTCCAGATTGTCGGTGACGTCCAAAAGCGTATGGATGAAAATCTTATAGGCCGCGATGCCGGTTTCCATGAACTGCTCGCGGGTGGGATTGGCGGGCATCAGCTTGGGATAAAAGCCGCCCTTGGCGCCCACCGGCACGATCACCGCATTCTTGACCTGCTGCGCTTTCACCAAGCCCAATATTTCGGTGCGGAAGTCCTCGCGCCGGTCGGACCAGCGCAAGCCGCCGCGCGCGATACGGCCGAAGCGCAGATGCACGCCTTCGATGGCGGGCGAATAGACGAAGATTTCCCGCCAGGGCCGGGGCGCGGGCAATTCCTCCAACCGGGCGGAGTCGAATTTGAGCGCCATGGCGGGACGCGGCGTCCCATCCGCGCCGGTCTGGAAGAAATTGGTGCGCAAGACGGCTTCGATCACATTGCGGAAGCGGCGGATAATGCGGTCGTCATCCAGCGACGGCACATCCTTGAGCGCCAAGTCCAAACGCTTTGCGATATCGTTGATTTGCAGCGCCCGGTCGCCGGAAAGAGCAGGGTTGTGTTGGGCATGGAACAACGCCACCAAAAGCCCGGCCACATCGGGATTGCGCACCATGGCTTGCTGCATATAGGCAAGGCTGAAGGGAATGGCGGCCTGGCGCAGGAATTTCCCCACCGCCCTTAGGATGGTGACGTCGCGCCAATCCAGACGGGCCGCGATCACCAGCTTGTTGAAGTCATCGCTTTCGGCTTCGCCGCGCAGCACGGCATGGAAGGCATCTTCCAGGGGCGCGCGAATCTCATGCAAATTGGCCGGCAGACCGTCGGCGCGTTCCATGGAGAAATCCAGGATCACCGCTTCCTGCCGCCAGCCGCCGTCACTGTTGAAGGAAACGGGGAAGGAATCTTCCGCGATCACTTTCAGGCCCAGGCTTTCGAACACCGGCAACGAAGCCGACAAGGGCAAAACATCGCCCAACACATGCAGCTTCAGCCGCAGCGAAGGCGCCGGATCGCCTTCGTGCCGCCACACATTGGCGCGCAAAGCCAAACCGTCTTGGGCGCTCGCGATCTCCTGCAGGATCGCCAGATCGCGCGCGCCCTCATGGGCTGGAAAATTTCCGCGATAGCCGGGGGAAAAGCGTGGGCTGAGCGCCGTCAGTTTGGCATGGCCTTCGCCGCGGCCATAAGCGGCGCACAAGGCTTCCGCCAGATGATCGTCCCAGGTGGTGATCAGCTGCGCGATCTGGCACTCCAGATCGCGCACATCCACCTTGGGCAGGGGGCCGTCGTTGCGGCCGATAATGTAATGGAGCCGCATCAAGGGGCTTTCATCCACGGCCGTATCCACCGCCGAGGTGCGCCCATTCAAGGCTTTGGCCAGCAACGCGTGAATATCGCCGCGGATCTCGGCATTGATATGGTCGCGCGGCGCCAAAAGCATCGCTGAGACGAAGCGGTCGAAGCGGTCGAAGCGCAGGAAAAGCTTCAGGCGCGGCAGCCCGCCCATATGCAGGATGCCTGTGGCGATGACATACAGCTCGTCGGCGGAAATCTGGAACAGTTCGTCGCGCGGAAACGTGTCCAGGATGTGTGTGAGCGCCTTGCCGTCATGGCTGGCCGGCGCCAGCCCGGCATAGTCCATCACCGCCTCGATTTTCCGGCGCAGCAGAGGGATGGCGCGGGCTTGGGTGGAATAGGCGTTGGACGTGAACAGGCCGACAAAGCGGCGCTCGCCCACAAAGGCGCCGTTGGGATCGAAGGTCTTGATGCCGATATAGTCCATATGCGCGCGGCGATGGACCACGCTGCGGGTGGCGCTCTTGGTGACGATGATCGGTTCGGGTGTATTGAGGAAGGCCCGCACTTCGGGCGTCAGTCCGCCGCGCTCGCCACTATGTCTCAGCACCCTGGCATGTTCGTCGCTGAGCACGCCCAGGCCGCTGCCCTTGATCGGTTCCAGCATGCCGTTGGCGCCGTCCCGGCCCAGCAGATAATCGCGAACGCCCAGAAGGGTGAAATGATTGTCGGCCAGCCAATCCAGAAAGGCGAGGTCTTCGGCGATATCGGCCGGTTTGCCGCCGGCATGGGGGGGATGGCGTACCAAATCCTCGCGGGCCGCCGCCAGGCGCGCCAGCATCGGCTTCCAATCGCGCACCGCCAAGGCGCCCTGGGCAAAGGCTTCGCGCAAGGTGTCCACCAAACTTTGCCTTGTATCGCCGGTCAGCGCATCGCAGACCAGCGCGATGACGCTGGTCTTGACCCCATCCAGCTCCATGACGGGATGAAACACCGCGCGGATGCGCGCGCCGCCGGCCATCGCCGCGGCAAGCGCCGAATCGAACAGGAAGGGGCGGTCGTCATTGATCCCCACCAGCACCGTTTCGTGACTCTGATCCAGGGCGATGACATGAATGGCGCCCTTGGGCCGCATGCAGGCTTCAGTGTGCAGCGTAACGGCCAGCGCCGCCAACTGGTCGGCGCGCGCGCGCATGACATCTTCGGGAACGGCATGGGCATAGAGCGCATCGAAAAAGCGGACCAAGGCCGGATCAAGCGGCAGCAAGGCCCGGGCTTGTTTCAGACGGTCGGCGGCGTGTCTGGCCTCTTCGGTCTCGGCGGAACGGATGGCGGTCATCGCGGTCATCAAAAGCCTCGTGGGAGAAACGCGGTGAGGTACGAAATATTATAGCGGCAGGACGCCGCCTGCGTCCCTTAAGGCCTCCGCTGGAGCGCCCAGGGTCAGGTCGCGCTGTCTTGGCATGGCGCGGCGCAACAGGGTCAGGCCGGCGATCATGCCGCCGGCGACAAGGACCGCGCCCGCAACCCATAGATCGAACGCGCCCAGCATGGCGGCGCTTACGGTCGCCAGACTCACGGGTCCGGCGAACGCGGCGACGCCTATTTGATCCTTGAGAACCAGCGCGGCTGCCAGGCTCGGCGTCACGGCAAAAACCAAAGCGGCCGCCGGAAGGTGCGGCATGAGCAGATAGGCGCCGGTTCCCCAGGCGGTGCCGGTGTACAAAAGCAACATGCGAAGTTCCCAGACGCTCTTTTGCAGCGGAATCTGTTGCGGGCTGCGCGCCATGGCTTGGATGGC
This sequence comes from Rhizomicrobium sp., assembly GCA_035281345.1. GTDB lineage: Bacteria > Pseudomonadota > Alphaproteobacteria > Micropepsales > Micropepsaceae > Rhizomicrobium. The sequence continues at coordinate 5,735 of DATEEB010000234.1, forward strand.
ATTGCGCGTCATGCCGATGACGCCGATCAGGACCATCACCGCCCAGACGAAGCGGGCCTGCAGGCTGGCGCTTGCGGCGACCCAGATCAGGGACAGGGCGGCAGCCGGCATCAAAACCAGGCAGAGCTTGGGCGCGCCGGCCAGAAATTGCGACAGGCGCAGGGTGGTGCGGGCCTCGTCATGCAGGATGGACAGGCGGGCCAGCGCGCCATGCGGGACGGGCTTGCGCGCTTCAACGTCACGGAAGGTTTTTGGAAGACGTGCAGGATCGGATGCCGGGCCGGGCAAGTTCAGATCGGTGAGGGCCATATAACGCCTCCGCGAGCGGTGTTCAGCGTTAGAACGACAAGCTTAACAATGTATTAATGGGACCAGTAGATGATTCGTGCGGGTACGGACAGTCGGGGCATTGGCTTGGCGTCGATCACCGTCTTCGATTTGGAATATACCGCCTGGGAATGTTCCATGGCGCGCCACTGGCTGACTCCCGGCGAATTCAAGGAAGTGGTGCAGATCGGGGCGGTGAAGCTGGATGCCGACAGTTTCGACCTGCTGGCGGAATTCGATCTGTTGGTTCGTCCGCGCATCAATCCCGTCTTGTCGGCCTATTTTGAAAAACTCACCGGCCTCACCAACCAAACGGTCGCCCGTCAAGGGCTGGATTTCACCACCGCCTATGCGCGTTTCCTGGATTTCGTGGACGAGGGGCCGATCGCATCCTTTGGCCGTGACGAACGGGTGTTGGAAGCCAATCTGCGTCTTTACGGTTTGACCAATGCCCGGTCCTTGCCGGTGTCTTACGATTTGCGTGGTTGGTTCGCGGCCTTGGGCGTGGATCCGCGCGGGCTGCATTCCTGCGATATCGGCCCGGCGATGGGACTTCCTTTCGCGGGCCAGACGCACAACGCACTCAACGACGCCCGCGCGCTGGCGGGCGCGATGAAAGCGATGGCGGGTCGCGGTGCGCGCTTGCGCAGCGCTGCATGAGTAGTGAAGCCGATCGGCTGATCCGGCTTTTGGATCTCAAGCCCCATCCCGAAGGAGGATATTTCCGCGAAACATTTCGGGATGGCGAAGGCCGCGGCCATTCCTCCGCTATTTATTTCCTGCTCAAGGCAGGCGAGATTTCCCGCTGGCATCGGGTGGATGCCGCCGAGGTTTGGCATTTTTATCGCGGCGCGCCGCTGGAACTTTCGATCGGCCGGCAGACCTATCTGCTGGGGCCGAATGTGGACGAGGGCCAAGCGCCGCAGATCGTGGTGCCGCCCCATGTTTGGCAGGCCGCCAAAAGCCTGGGCGACTACACTTTAGCCGGCTGCACCGTCGCGCCGGGCTTTGATTTTCGGCATTTTGAAATGGCGCCGGATGGCTTTAAGCCCTGAGCAGGTTTCGTTGCAGTGCACCGCGGCGGGGGATAACAAAAGAATCCCAGGGGGCCCTGCATGCAAAAACACATTTTCGCCGCCACAGTCTTGGCGCTGAGCGTGATGACGAGCGCTGCCTTCGGTCAGGCCAGCCGCTTGGCGATCCAGAGCGAAGCGGCGCGCGCCGGTACGCCTGCCTGGCAGCTTCGCGCATCCTTTCCCGACCCCTCCGGCTTCACGATGGTGGAGGCCGACGGCACGGTGAATGTTATTCCGCGCGAGCAACGCATCCGTGCCAGCCTGCCGGCCGGATATGCCGCCACGCCCGCCTGCAAGGGTTCGCCGGTCTGCAGCCGCGAAGGCGGCTTTATCCAGGGTGATCTGGCACGCGTCCTCTACGATCAGAATTTGGGTTACAAATTCTCTTATCCCTATTTTCTGCCCAAGGGCATTGGCGGCGTGCCGTCGGTCGCGCTGGATTCCAAGGGTAATCTGTGGGTCTTTAAGCGTTCGCCCCCAGGTGTCACCCAGCTGATGAAGTTCGACGCGGATCACAAGCTGATCCTGGAAGTGCCGCAAAGCGTGATCGGCTATCAGGAAAAAGCCCATGGCATGGCGGTGGATGCCCAGGACAATGTGTGGATCGCCGATGCCGGCCAGGCGACGGTGAAGAAGCTGTCGCCCGAGGGCAAGCTGCTGCTCACCATCGGGGAGCGGGGCAAGCGCGGCGACTGGATCGAGGAAAAGGAGCAGCGCCTATTGTGGCAGCCGGTGATGATCGCCTTTGGCCCCAAGGGCGAGGTCTATATCGGCATGGGCCACGCCTATGAGAGCCCCAACGATGCCGGCAGCCCCGATCCCTGGAACAAAATCGGTGCCGCGCGTGTCCTGCAGATTGCCGCCGATGGCACGTTCGTGCGCCAGTGGTTCGGCAATGAAGTGGGACAGGGCAAATTCAACGACGCCCATGGCCTGGCGGTGGATCCTGCCAACGGCGATGTGTGGATCGGCGACCGCGAACAGTATCGCATCGTCGTCTATACGGCGGATGGCCGTTTCAAGAAGACGCTGCAAACCAAGAATCTGGTCTGCGCCTTGAATTTCGATCGTCAGGGCAATCCCTGGATGGCCTCAGGCCAGGACGGCCAGTTCCTGAAATTGAACCGTGACGGCAAGGTGCTGGGTGCGGTTGGCAACGGCATGGGCATCGGCCATGGCCAATTCATGGAAGCTAGCTACTGGGCGTTCGACAAGAACAACAACCTGATCGCCGGTGACACCAGCGTCGGCCGGGTTACGGTGATGACCAAATAATTTGGCCGGAAGGCCGCGAAGAAAATAAAGGCGCTCTGCAAGGAGCGCCTTTATTTTTTGGCGGGGCCGTGTCTCAACGGGTGGACGCCACCCCTGCTGGTCTTGGCGAATCGCGGTAGTTCGTCTTCTATCTCGAACCAAGGCAGTTGTTCCTCAGCGAAAACGTGCCGTGTCGGACTCACGGAACCGGGCTCCGCGAGAGATGCGGCATAGAGATGAATCTCTTCAGGGATACGTTCGTTCTCGTAGGTCAACGGTGATCCACAGGTCGCGCAAAATCCACGACGTACCCCTTCCGACGAACGGAAGTAACGTGGTTCGCCCTGTGTGAAGCGGAAAGCCGCGCGCGGAACGGAAATCCACGTCGTGACGGGCGAAGACGTGGCACGGCGGCAGCTTTCGCAGTGGCAATGCGACACCCAATTGGGCGGTGCCCGGTACTCGAAGGTGATCGAGCGGCAGAGGCAATGGCCTTTCACGCAATGCATGTGAGTCCCCTGGTAACCGTACCCTGGCGACTACTTGATGGCCATGTCGGGCGGTGTTCCCGCGAACAGCTTGCCCAGCTCCTGCTGAATGGCGAGCGAGGAGGCATGGCCCTCATGGCCTTCGCTGGGCACGAAGCTGACCACCAGGGTTTGGCCCAAAAGGGCGACAGTGGGCTTGCCGCCCTCGGCCACTTTCACGCTGTTGACGCGCTTGGTGAGCGTCTGCCGCGCCGAAGGGGTGGAGGCCAGGAACCGTTCGATGCCGACCCCGGCATTGACCAGAGCGTCGAAAGCGCGGCCGCGCGTCTCCGGGTCCGCCGCCATCACCGATGGATCTGCCGAAAACTTAAGCACTATATTCAGAACATAAGACAGATGGCTGGCTTCGTCGTTGAAGGCCGCCTGCAATTCCGCCGCCGAGATCGCCAAGATCGGGGGCTGCGGCGCCGTCCCTTGGTAGGTGGCGGGCAGGCCTTGCGGCGCGTTCTGAGTATAAAGGGTAAGACCGCCCCACACCGAAACCCGCAAGGCCGTCGTGCCAGTATCGTATTTGAGCAACTTGGCGCCCAGCGAACCGCGTTCCACGCTCAGCACGAAGGTTTCAGAGCGGCCGGTGAAACGCAGCAGACATTTGCCGGCGCCATAGGCTGTGAGAATGAAGCTGCCGCCATCGCCGGCGCTATAAAGACCCGGCTGGATGGCGCCCATGCGCTCGGCGGCAAGGCGCGAGGCCATGCCGGGCGGCACGCCGGGAGGGCCTTCCGGCTGCGCCCAGGCAAAGGCTCCGCAGCCGAGCAGCAGAACCAGAAATGTGAATACCACTCTCACGATGCTTCTCATGGCGGTCGTTGCCGCCTTCGGCTGGCGACGTTCGCCAACCCCCTCATAGCTTGGGACAATGTCATCCCAATAGGGCATTTTTTAGTCCGCGACGAATGCGGTGAGAAGGGGTGAAACCCTGGGTGAGACTGTTTCGCGCCTTCCTTTTGGGCCAGATTATGACTAAAGGGTCAGCTCTCAAATCTTAATGGAAGGGTTTCCCGTGACGCAGAGCTTGGACAGTTTCAAGTGCCGCAAGACGCTGAAGGTCGGGGGCAAGAGCTATGTCTATTTCAGTCTCACGGCGGCGGAGAAAAACGGCCTGAAGGGTGCCGCCAAGCTGCCCTATTCCATGCGGGCGCTTTTGGAAAATCTGCTGCGCTATGAAGACGGCCAGACGGTGACCAAGGACGACATCAAGGCGGTGGTGGACTGGGGCAAGACGCGCACATCCGATCGCGAAATCGCCTTTCGGCCCGCGCGTGTGTTGATGCAAGATCTGACCGGCGTGCCGGCGGTGGTGGATCTGGCGGCGATGCGCGACGCCATGAAGAAGCTGGGCGGCAATCCGGAAAAGATCAATCCCTTGGCCGAAGTGGACCTGGTGATCGATCACAGCGTGATGATCGACAATTTCGGCCAAAAGGATTCCTTCAAGAAGAATGTCGCCATTGAATATGAGCGCAACAAGGAGCGTTACACCTTCTTGCGCTGGGGCCAGCAGGCCTTCGCGAATTTCCGCGTCGTGCCGCCGGGCACCGGCATCTGTCATCAGGTGAATTTGGAATATCTCGCCGAGACCGTGTGGACCCGCAAAGCCAAGGACGCCAAGGGCAAGACGGTCGAAGTTGCTTTTCCCGACAGTGTGGTGGGCACCGACAGCCATACCACCATGATCAACGGCCTGGCGGTGCTGGGTTGGGGCGTGGGCGGTATCGAGGCGGAAGCCGCCATGCTGGGCCAGCCCATTTCCATGCTGATCCCCGAAATCGTCGGCTTCAAGCTGACCGGCAAGTTGCGCGAAGGCGTCACCGCCACCGACCTGGTGCTGACCGTGACCCAAATGCTGCGCAAAAAGGGCGTGGTGGGCAAGTTTGTGGAATATTACGGCCCGGGCTTGGATGAACTCAGTCTGGAAGACCGCGCCACCATCGCGAACATGGCGCCGGAATATGGCGCCACCTGCGGTTTCTTTCCGATTGACGCGGAAACCGTGCGCTTTCTCAAGAACACCGCCCGCAAACCGGCGCGCGTGGCGCTGGTGGAGAAGTACGCCAAGGCGCAAGGCCTGTGGCGCACCGCCAAGTCTGCCGATCCGGTGTTCACCGATACGCTGTCGCTGGACATGACTCAGGTGGAGCCGTCCATGGCCGGTCCGATGCGCCCCCAGGACCGGGTGCCTCTATCGGGGATCGCCGGCAATTTCGCCGAGCATCTGATGAACACCTGGAAGAAGGAAGACACCGCCAACAAGCGCGCCCGCTTGGAAGGCAGCGAAGCTTCGATCGGTCACGGCGATGTGGTGATCGCCGCCATCACCTCCTGCACCAATACCTCCAATCCCAGTGTGATGATCGGCGCCGGCCTGGTGGCGCAAAAGGCGGTCAAGCGCGGCTTGAAAGTGCAGCCCTGGGTCAA
>DATEEB010000235.1:0-10791 GCA_035281345.1 Rhizomicrobium sp.
TCTGTTGAAAGAGCCCGCCGATATTTTCGCCCTGACCCAGAAACCGGAAAGAGTCAGCAAGGTTCTGGCCGCGCATCGCGCCAGCCTGAGTGAGGAACGCCGCGCCGCGGAAGGCAAAGAGCCGGTCAAAAAAGCCAAGACCGAAAAAGAACGCGAAGACAAGGTGGTCGAAAACCTGATGGCCGCCATCGAACGGCGGCGCACGATTGGCCTGGACCGGCTGATCAATGCGCTGGGCATCCGCCATGTCGGGGAAACCACGGCGCGGCTATTGGCGCGGCGTTACCTGACGCTGGACGCATTCCTGAAGAACATGACGGCCGGCGATGCGCTGGAAGAGTTGCAGCATATCGAAGGCATCGGCGGCGTGGTGGCCGAAGCCATTCATGATTTCTTCGACGAGCCGCACAATGTGAAGGCGCTGGGGCGGTTGCTGCAATGGCTGACGGTGACCGACATGGCGGCGCCCGCCAAATCCTCGCCGGTGTCGGGCAAGACGGTGGTGTTCACCGGCACCTTGGAAAAAATGACACGGCAGGAAGCCAAAGCGCGCGCCGAATCCCTGGGCGCCAAAGTTTCTGGCTCCGTCTCGGCCAAGACCGATATCGTGGTGGCGGGACCGGGGGCTGGCTCCAAACTGAAAGACGCGCAGAAAAACAACGTCCAGATCCTGGACGAGGATACGTGGTTGAAGCTGATCGGCGGATAACACTTTTTCGTCATGGCCCGGCTTGTCCGGGCCATCCATAACCCTCTCACCGTATGGATGGCCCGCATAAAGCGGGCCATGACGATTAGGGGAATGCGCTTAAATCGCCCGCGTTGCCCGATCCAGCCATTTGCGGACATCTTCGTCCACCAGCGGCGCAATCACATCGCGCACGCGCGCGTGATAGAGGTTCAGCCAGCCGCGCTCGGCATCGGTGAGCAGCGAAGATTCCACCAGATTGAGATCGATGGGCACCAGGGTGATGGTCTCAAAACCCATCATCGGACGTTCGCCGCCCAGATCCTCCGGCTGTGTCACCACCACCAGATTTTCGATCCGGATGCCGAAGGCGCCGGTCTTATAGAAGCCCGGCTCATTGGAACAGACCATGCCGGGCTTCAGGGGTTGCATCACCGGCTTTTTGGAAATGTTCTGTGGCCCTTCATGCACCGACAGATAGCTGCCCACGCCATGGCCGGTGCCATGGTCATAGTCCAAACCCGCTTCCCACAGCGGCCGCCGCGCGAAACTATCCAACTGCATGCCGATGGTGCCGTCGGGAAAGCGCGCCGTGGCCAGGGCGATATGGCCTTTCAAGACCCGGGTGAAGCGGTCGCGCATCTCCGGCGTGGATTCCCCCACCATGATGGTGCGGGTGATGTCGGTGGTGCCGTCGGGATATTGCGCGCCGCTGTCCAACAAGAACATCTCGCCCGGCTTTATGGCGCGGTTGGTGGAGCGGGTGACGCGGTAGTGCACGATGGCGCCATTGCTGCCCGCGCCCGAAATCGTGTCGAAAGAGACATCGCTGAGCACGCCGGTGGCGCGGCGAAAGCCTTCCAGCGTTTCCGCCGCGTCGATCTCGGTCAGATCGCCGCCCGCCGCCTTGGTTTCGAACCAGGCCAAAAACCGCGCCAGCGCCGCGCCGTCGCGGATATGGGCCTTGCGCATGCCTTCGATTTCGAGGCTGTTCTTGCAGGCCTTGGGCAATTGGCAGGGATCGGCGGCGCGCTTTATTTTGGCACCCGCCGCCTGCAGCCGGTCGAAGATCGCGCTGGCGGCGGTGGCGGGATCCGCCAGCACGATCTTGCCTTTCATCGCATCCAGCGCGGTGACGAAGTCCGCCGGCGGATGCACCTGCACGGCATTGCCCAGATGCGCCATCAGTTCGGGGCTGCGCTTGGCCGGGTCCAAAAACAGATCGGCGCCGCCATCGTCATGCAGAATGGCGAAGGCGAGCGTGAACGGAGTGTGCGGCACATCCGCGCCGCGAATGTTCAGCAGCCAGCACACGGAATCGGCCAGGGTGAGGATCGCGGCTTCGGCGCCCGCCTTTTTCAAACTGTCGGCCAGCTTCAATCGCTTAGCCTCGCTTTTTTCACCGGCAAGATTCAAGGCGTGCGGCTTGGCCGGCGTTAACGGCGGGGCGGGCTGGTCCATCCACACCGCGTCAATCGGATTACTCTCCACCGCCACCAGACTGCCGCCGGCTTTTTCGACTGCGGCCTTGAGATGGGCGACACTATGGGCGGTGTGCAGCCAGGGGTCGTAACCCAGCTTCGCGCCACTCGGCAGGTTTTCGGGAATCCAGCCCTGCGGACCTTCCGCCACCAGATCGCGCGGCTCGAATAGGGATATGTCGGTCTGGTTTTTCACCTGCAGCGTATAGCGGCCATCGACAAAGATCGCCGCCTTGTCCTTCAACACCACCGCCGCGCCCGCCGAGCCGGTGAAGGCGGTCAGCCAGGCCAGCCGTTCGGCGTAAGCCGGAAGATATTCGCCCATATGCTGGTCGGCATGCGGCACCACAAAACCGTCCAGCCCGCGCCGCGCCAGTTCGGCACACAAAGCTGCTAGGCGCGGCGCGCAGGTCGCGGAATCGACGGTGTCGTCATAGCTCTGGAAGGGCTTGTCCATGCTGATAGCCTAGACCCGGCGGCGAGCTCTCTCAAGCTGGCGTTCCAATGGTCGGATTTCCTTTCGTGCGTCGGGATGGCCCATGTCGGCGGCAACTCGCAGCCAGTGCAACTGCCACCTAGGCTTTCCCTGATTCCGGTGATGCATTGCCAGATTGTATGCAGCAGTCGCATAGCCTTTGCGCACAGCTCGCTTATACCAATACATCGCTTCCCGCGGGCGTCGTGGTGTCGTCTTGTCGTCCAACAGATTTCCGAGATTGGCTTGGGCATGAACATTCCCGAGCTTTGCGAGTTTTCGGAGAAGGCGGACCGCCGGTGCTAGCTTGCCGGCTTCTTCCAGTTGGTTGGCCTTATGCAAAAGAAGGTATTGCGCGTCTTGGTCCATCACGAAAACTATCGCACGGGCTTTTCCAGCACCAGCGCACTCCAGGGGCCGGCGCGCCGCGCGCCCACAAAGCGCAAGTTCCGGTAAAAGCTGGTGACCAGTTTTTCCTGGTTGCGCAGCAGGCCCGACAGCAGCAGCACCGCGCCCGGCGCCAGGCTGCGCAGGATGGACGGCGCCAATTGGGTCAGCGGCCCCGCCAATATGTTGGCGATCAAAAGATCATAGGGCGCGCCATTGGCCAGAATGGGATTGGCCAGCCCGTCGGCGGTGACGGCCCGCACCAAGGGACCCACGCCATTGGCGCGGGCATTGTCGCGGGTCACGTCCACCGCGACCGGATCGATGTCGGAGGCCAGAACCACCCGCTTCCACAATTTCGCCGCCCCGATGGCCAGCAACCCGGTGCCGGTGCCCAAATCCAGCACATTGCGGAAACGGCGCGCGCGCGCCAGATCGCTCAAGGCCGCCAAACACAAAGCGGTGGTCTCGTGATGCCCGGTGCCGAAAGCCAGCCCCGCCTCGATCTTCATCGGGATCACGCCATGCGGTACCTGGCCCGCGTCATGCGCGCCATAGACGAAAAAGCGCCCCGCCCGCACCGGCGGCAAGCCTTGTTGCGACAGACGGATCCAGTCCTGATCGGGCAGGGCCTCGACCGTCACATCCCGGCCCGCGACACGGGTCAGGTAGGCGGCATCGGGCCGGTCGGTATAAAGCGCCTCCACCACCGCCCCGTCGGCGAAGGGTTCTTCCACGATCAGCACCGCCTGGGGCGCGCTCCCCAGTTCCAGGGCGGCGGCGGCATCGGCCGCCTCGCTTTTGGTGAGCGCGACCCAGGCTTTCCAGAGAGGGGGATTTGTCATGGCGGGGGTATGCCGTGCTAGCCTGGGCCGGTCAACGACACATAAGGAAACGCCATGAAGACGCCGCTCCTCGCCGCCGCGCTGTTGCTCATCACCGCCTCGACCGCCACTGCCCAGACTTCAGACGGAGCTATTGTGGTTAGTGCCGAACAGGTGGAGCAGATTCGCCAAAGCGCCCGCGCCACCCAGGCTGCGGCAAACCCGGCGCGGCCCAACGTGATGGTGCCCATCATCTCGGCGCCGTCCGCCACCCAGTCTTATGTGCTCAATCTGGAGCACCGCAATGCCAAGGCCAATGCCGCCCAGCATCCCGCCACCGCCGAGGTGATCATGGTGCTGGACGGGGCTGGCACCATCATCACCGGCGGAACGCTGGTGAACCCCAACCCGGCGGCCAACGGCAATATCTCCGGCAGCGACATTGCCAATGGCACGGCGTTGCATGCGGTGAAGGGGGACATCCTGTTCGTGCCCCAACATACACCGCATCAGATGATCCCCGATGCGGGCGGCGTCCTGGTGTTGGCGACTTTGCATGTGCCGCGCACGGCCGATCCGGCCCCGGCACAGGGACAGGCCCCCGCCACACCCAAGCTGGTGCATCTGGCGGCGGATTTGCCCGCCATGATGGCAAAGGCCAAAGCGGCGATCGCCACCTCGCCGCGCTTCTTCGGCAGCGATACCATCCTGGCGCTGCCGCCCTATCGCATGGGGCTGGAATACCGCTCGTCCAAGGCCATTGTCTCGGTGCACAAGGACCGCGGCGAGTTCATGCTTGTGCTGGAGGGCGAGGGCATGCTGGTCACCGGCGGCACAGTGGTGAACCCTAAGGATACGGGCGCCAATATCGACGGCGAGGCGATTGAAGGCGGTACTACCAATCGCGTGAAAAAAGGCGACTTCATCTTTGTGCCTAAGGGCGTGCCGCATGTGGCCAAGTCGGACGGCACCTTCGTGCTGGCGACCCTGCATGTGCCGCAGCCTTAAGCCCGGCTCACAAACTGATCAATGACGCGTTTTTCGCCCGCCTTGTCGAATTCCACCGTCAGCTTGTTGCCTTCGACATAACGCACCCGGCCATAGCCGAACTTCTGGTGGAAGACGCGGTCGTCGCGCTGATATTGCGAGGCGCCGGGGTCAGAAGTTTGCGCGCTCCAGGCTTGGGCCTCGATCAGCGGCGGGCGACTGCGGCTGGTTCCGGCGGCGGCGCGGTTGGCCTGTGCCCGCTTCCAGCCCGGTGAATCATAAGTGCTGCCGAAGCTGGCGGCGTTCTCATTGTCGCGGAAACCGGCATAGCCGCCGTAAAAGCCTTCATCGACCGCGACATCGACATGGCTTTCGGGAATTTCTTTGATAAAGCGAGAAGGAAGCGCGCTTTGCCAAGCGCCATGCACCCTTCGATTGGCGGCAAAGGAAATGCGCGCCCGCTTTTTGGCGCGGGTGATGCCGACATAGGCAAGCCGCCGTTCTTCTTCCAATCCCGCCAGCCCGTTCTCGTCCATGGTGCGCTGGGAGGGAAACAGGCCTTCCTCCCAGCCGGGCAGGAAGACGGTGTCGAATTCCAACCCCTTGGCGGCATGCAGGGTCATCAGATTGATGCGGTCGCCGCTCTCATCCTGGGCGATTTCCATCACCAAGGACACATGCTCCAGGAAAGCGGCAAGGGATTCAAATCCCTCCATCGAGCGGACAAACTCTTTCAGATTGTCCAGCCGGCCCGGCGCTTCCGCCGACTTGTCGGCTTTCAGCATGTCGGTATAGCCGCTCTCGTCCAGCACCATTTCGGCCAGTTCGGTATGGGGCAGGACCTTGGCGGTATCGCTCCAGCGCGCGAAATTGCCCGCCAGTTCGCTCAAGGCCTTGCGCGCCTTGGGCGGCAGCTCGTCGGTATCGGCGATCTCGCGCGCCGCCGGCAGCAGCGGCATCTGGCGGGCGCGGGCGAAAGCGTGCAGGCTGGCCACCGAGGCATCGCCGATCCCGCGCTTGGGCTTGTTGACGATGCGCTCGAACGCCAGGTCGTCATCGCCCTGGGCGATCAGCCGCAGATAGGCCATGGCATCGCGGATTTCCTGCCGCTCATAGAAGCGCGGGCCGCCGATCACCCGATAGGGCAGGCCCAGCGAAATGAAACGGTCTTCGAATTCGCGCATCTGGAAGGAGGCGCGCACCAGCACCGCCATCTGGGAATAGAGATGACCGCGGGCGTGCCGGTCTTCGGCGTCGGCGGCGACATTGCGCGCTTCTTCCTCTGCGTCCCACACGCCCGCGACACGGATCTTTTCGCCCGGCGGCCCTTCCGTCCATAGCGTCTTGCCCAGCCGGCCCTTGTTGGCGGCGATCAGGCCGGAGGCGGCGCCCAATATGGCCGGCGTCGAGCGGTAATTGCGCTCCAGCCGGATCACCCGGGCGCCGGGAAAATCGCGCTCAAAACGCAGGATATTTTCCACCTCGGCGCCGCGCCAGCCATAGATGCTCTGGTCGTCGTCGCCCACGACGCAGACATTGCCGGAGCCCCGCGCCAGCAGGTTCAGCCACAGATACTGGACCACATTGGTATCCTGATATTCGTCCACCAGCATGTAGCGGAAGCGGTCGCGGTAATCGGCCAGTATGTCCGGGTTGGCTTTGAGGATGTTCAGGGTCAGCAGCAACAGGTCGCCGAAGTCGGCGGCATTGAGCGCCTTCAGCCGGTCCTGATACAAATGATAGAGCATCTTGCCCTTGCCGAAGGCATAGCCCTGGGCCTCGCCTTCGGACACATCGGCCGGATTAAGACCGCGGTTCTTCCAGCCATCGATCATCGCGGCCAGGGTGCGGGCGGGCCAGCGTTTCTCGTCCACCCCTTCGGCTTCGATCAGCTGCTTCATCAAGCGAAGCTGGTCGTCGGTATCCAGAATGGTGAAGTTGGATTTCAGCCCCGCCAGTTCGGCATGGCGGCGCAGCATCTTGGCGCCGATGGAATGGAAGGTGCCCAGCCATTGCATGCCCTCGACCACGCCGCCGATCAGGGCGCCGATGCGCTCTTTCATTTCGCGCGCTGCCTTGTTGGTGAAGGTGACGCAGAGGATCTGACCCGGCCAGGCCCGGCGGGTGGCCAGGATATGGGCGAGCCGGGTGGTCAATACGCGGGTCTTGCCGGTGCCCGCGCCCGCCAGCACCAGCACCGGGCCGTCCACCGCCTCCACCGCCTCGCGCTGTTCCTTGTTCAGGCCGGCGAAATAGGCAGGTTCGCGTGGGATGGGCGCGGCCGACTGCTCTTCGCTGAAGGCGGAATCCAGAGGATCAGAATAGCGGTCACCATAACCGCTCATGACAAAGCCAAAGAATCTGGAAACATGAGAGTGATTTTAAAGCGCGGGAGCCGAAAAGCCCACTTAATTATCGGTCTTGATCATCGTCTGGCTTTTGGTCGCTCTGGCTTTCGCCGACGCTCCTGTCGCCTTCCAGTCTGTGACCCGTCAGGTGTTGTTCCGCCTTGTTTTTCCGCGCCGCGCTCAACTTTTTCAGCGCCTTGGGCGTGCCATGCAAGACGCGGTTGGCGTCGGCGGCCTTTTCCTTTTCCGCCCGGCCTTTGGCCTTGCGCGCCCGGCGCAGATTGACGATCTCAGCCATTCGCCGCCGCCGCTTCCTTGGCCATGGCCCGGGCATAGGCCGGGCGGTCGGTGACGCGCTTCACATAGGCTTCCAAAAGATCGGTCTTGGGCAACAAGGGTGAGCCCATGAACATCTTGAAGGTGGTGCCGGCCAGGATATCGGCGGCGCTGAAGGCCTCGCCCAGGATGTAGGGGCCTTTTGACAGGGTGGCATTGACGAGCTCCATCACTTCATCGGTCTTGACCCAGCCGGCGGTGCCGCGCGGCACCTCCCATTTCATGAAGGCGCTCATCCAGGCGGGCTCCATCACGCCTGCATAGTAAGCAAGCCAAGTGAGATAGGCGCCGCGCGCAGGCTCGCCGATCTGCGGCCCGATTCCATTTTGCGGAAATTTGTCGGTGAGATAAAGCGCGATGGCGGCGCTTTCATAGACGATGGCGTCGCCATCCTGGATCACCGGCACCTTGCCATGGGGGTGCGGATTGGCCGGGTCCAGGGCGCCGCTACCGTCGCCGCGCCGGATAGACACTTCCTTCAATTCATAGGGCGCGCCCAGCTCCTCCAACAGGAAGATGAAACGCGAGGCGCGGGAACGGGGGGCGTGATAGAGCGTGATCATGACGAAAAATTATCTCCTTTGGCGGTCAGGGCAAAGAGACGCAACGCACTGGCCAGCGGACGGTCGCCACGGGTTCCGTCAATTTTTGCCACCAACCCCGCCAGGCTGGTGCCGTCGCGCGCGACACAACCGTCAATCACCGCCCAGAATTCCGCCTCCAGCGCCACGCTGGTGCGATGACCCGACAGGGTGAAGGAGCGTTTTTTTAGCATCAACGGATAGCTCGCCAGTTCAGCACGGCCAGCTCCCGTTTCAGTTTGGCCGCGCCGGTGCCGGGCGGCATCAAGACGTGTGGTTTCTTCAGTTTTGCGACGGCGCCCGCCGCGATAACGGCATTCCTGTCCACCCAACCATCGGTGTCCAGCAGCCGCACCTTGGACCATTGTGCCCGCAGGATGCGGACAAGGTCGTCCGGTGTTGTATCGTCGTCATCGGCCACGATCACATTCATCAGGAACAGGCAATTTCGGGCTTTCAGCCGTGATTTGGCCAGGCGGAAGAAGGCCGGCGTCATGAATTTTTCCGGCATGCCGCCTTCGCCGAACGCATCCAGCACAATGGCGTCATGGCGGCGGCGGTGCTTTTTCAAATAGGCGATGCCGTCCGCGACATGACAGGGGATGTCGGCGGGCAGATGGAAATAATCCCGCGCAATGTCGAAGGACAGTTTGTGAATGTCCACGATCGTGACCTTCACGCCTTTGGCGTGCAGCATGGTGGCCAGAGTGCCGCCGCCGCAGCCGATCATCAGCACGTCTTTGCATTTGGCCTGGCGCAGGAAGAAGTACATGGCGTGGATATAATCGGCGGTGCTGACGCCGCAGCGGTCGCTGGCGCTCTGATGATACTCCTTCTGCCAATAGGAAACCTTGCCCGTGCGGTTGTCCTGGACGATCACATGACCGGGGGCGGGCGTGCTTTTCACCATGCTGTCATTCCCGCACTCCGGTCCGCGCAGTGCGCGGCCGGAGTGTAAACTCCAGCGGGAATCCAACTTTTGAACAGGAGAATATCTAAAATCTGGATCCCCTTCCCTCGCATCGCTGTCGCGACGCTCGCCGGGGATGACCCCTTCGGGGTCACTTCGGCGCGATCATGTCTTCGGGCTTCACCACGGCGTCGAATTCTTCCGCCGTGACATAGCCGCCGCCCACCGCTTCCTCTTTCAGGGTGGTGCCGTTCTTGTGCGCGGTCTTGGCGATCTTGGCGGCATTGTCATAGCCAATCTTGGGGGCCAGCGCCGTTACCAGCATCAACGACCTTTCCAGTCCGGCCTTGATATTGTCGCGGCGCGGTTCGATCCCCACCACGCAATTGTCGGTGAAACTCACCGCCGCGTCGGCCATCAGCCGCACGCTTTGCAGGAAATTATACGCCATCACCGGATTGTAGACATTGAGTTCGAAATGGCCCTGGCTGCCGGCGAAGGTCAGCGCCGCGTGATTGCCGAAGATCTGCACGCAGACCTGGGTCATGGCTTCGCACTGGGTGGGATTGACCTTGCCCGGCATGATGGAGGAGCCGGGCTCATTCTCCGGCAACGCCAACTCGCCCAGCCCCGAACGCGGGCCCGAGCCCAACAGGCGGATGTCGTTGGCGATCTTAAACAGGCTGGCGGCCACGGTGTTGATGGCGCCATGGCTGAATACCATGGCGTCATGCGCGGCCAGGGCCTCGAACTTGTTGGGGGCGGTGGTGAAAGCCATGCCGGTGATCGCGGCAATACGCTCGGCCACCATCTTGTCGAAACCGATGGGGGCGTTGAGGCCGGTGCCCACCGCGGTGCCGCCCTGAGCCAGCTCCATCAGCTTGGGCATGGTCTGTTGGATGCGGGCGATGCCGTTTTCCACCTGCGCCGCATAGCCGGAAAATTCCTGGCCCAGGGTGACCGGCGTGGCGTCCTGGGTATGGGTGCGGCCGATCTTGATGATGTCTTTCCAGGCCGCGGTCTTGGCGGCGAGCGCGGCATGCAGATGCTTGAGGGCCGGCAGCAGCCGGTGGTAAATTTCCTCGGCGCAGGCGATATGCATCGCGGTGGGATAGGTGTCGTTGGAGGATTGGCTCATATTGACGTGATCGTTGGGATGGACCGGCTTCTTGGAGCCCATCGCCCCGCCCAGCATCTCGATGGCGCGGTTGGAGATCACTTCATTGGCGTTCATGTTGGACTGGGTGCCCGAGCCGGTCTGCCACACCACCAGCGGAAAATGCGCGTCCAATTTGCCGTCGATGACTTCCTGGGCGGCGGCGACAATGGTTTCGCCGATCTTCTTGTCCAGCCCGCCCAGCGCCATATTGGTCTGCGCGGCGGCCTGCTTGACGATGCCCAGCGCGCGCACGATTGCGCCGGGCTGCTTTTCCCAGCCGATCTTGAAATTTCCCAGACTGCGCTGGGCCTGCGCCCCCCAGTAGCGGCTGGCGTCAACTTCTATGGGACCGAATGTGTCGGTTTCGGTACGCGTCTTGGTCATGGAAAACTCTTTCGGAACGAATGAATCTTGCGGCGATCACTTCTTGCGAAATGAATCCAGGCTCACCACTTCGCCGGGTTTCTCGCCCGCGGGCGCGGGCTTGGCCGCCACCGGCTCAGGCGTCTCTTCCTTGGCTTCGGGGGGGGCGCTCGGCACCATCACCGGCCCGGTCGCGGGCTTGGGCACGCCATCGCCCTCGGCCCGGAATTGCAGGCCGAACTGCACGCCGGG
>DATEEB010000236.1:0-4629 GCA_035281345.1 Rhizomicrobium sp.
TCTGCGCGCCAAAAATGCCAGGACCATCGATGAACTGTGGCGCGCAATCGGTGACATCTGCGATCTCTACAACCCAACCGAATGCGCCAATTTCTTCAACGCCGCAGGTTATGGTTACACCTGAACGTCCGATGCTCTAGAATCAATAAGTTACTAGTGTCCCTCGATTCCGAAATTCGCCCAGAGCCCGATATAGAGGTCAAGCGAATTTCGGAATCGGGACACTAGGGCTATTTCCCCGCCAGCTTTTAGGTGATGGAATGGAGCAACGCCCGCGCGATGTGCCGGGGGTCCGATGCTTCGATCCCAAATCCAAGCCCGGAGAATTGCTTGGCGGTGGAGAGAAGAGGGCCGATGCCCAATTGCGAGGCCGCATACAGGGCAGCGCGGCGCTTGCCTTTGGTGAGGCGGTGAACCACCGGGGATTCGGATGTCCGGTAAAAAAGATGCAGCGCATTCGAAAGTGACAGCCATTGGACACCGAGCGCGGCCGCCATCCTGTCCAGGCTGGAAAATGTATGGATCGAGACATGGCCGTTGCGGGGGGCGATATACCACCAATCCGGATCCAGTCTGCGGGGCTGGAGCGAGGTGGTGAACAGGAAAGCCCCGCCAGGCGCCACATAGGACAGGGCGTCCGCAAAGGACGCGCGGGGGTCGATCGCATGCTCGACAACCTCGAACGCCGTGACAAGATAAAATTGCCGCTTCGGCCTTTCTCCTGACGAGAAATAAGGGTCGTAATATTGAATTCGTTGAAAGCCGTGTTTGCGGAGCTCTTCGGCGAATTTTCCGGCACCGCCGCCATAATCGAGAATGTCCCATGTCGGGGACGCCATGGCCGATAGCACGCCGGCCAGGTACTGCGGCCGCTTTTCCGTTATATCCGGATCGGCCAGGATATAGTCGCTATTGTAGATTCGCCTTGCCATCTCATCGCTCGACCAGCCGTCGTAATAGGTCGCGAAGATGAATCCGCATTGGCCGCACCGGAAATAGGGGACAGGGACGCCGGAAGCGGGAAAAACGCTGTTCTTGCGGTCCTCACAGGTGCGCGCGAGATCATACTGCCGAAAAAACGCTGCGGTCCCGCCGCAGCATTTGCAGATTTGCCCTGCGATCATGATCGGATCCAGACTGAGGAGACAGATCGTTTTTTACTTCGTACGCTGCAAGCCGTTCAACGCCGGCTTGAAGGCCGGTTCCAATTTGAGCGCCTGGCGATAGGAGGCCTTGGCCTCGGCTTGCAAGCCCAGCGCGGCGTTGGCCGCCCCCAGATGCGTGTAAGTCGCCGCGTCCGGGTGCAGCTTTAAGGCCGCCAGGAATTCGCTCTTGGCTGCGCGATAGTCGCCCTTTTGGTAATAGACCCAGCCGAGCGTATCTCTGAAATTGGCCTGGGCCGGGAAAATTTTTGTCGCCCGCTTCGCCCAATCGACCGCCTCGGACAGATTTGTTTTTCGTTCCGCCGCCATCCAGGCAAGATTGTTCAGGACGAAGGCTTGGCGTTGATCTTTGGCGATGGCGCGGCGGTAATAGGTCTCGGCCTGTGAATAGTTGCGCATCAGTTGATAGCTCATGCCAAGTCCGATCACCGCCGGTTGAGAGGCTTTGTTGATTTGCAGGGCAGCATTGTAGGCGCTTGCCGCCTGGTCGTACCGGCCCAGCCCCAAAAGAATCTCGGCCCGCGTCAAATGGGCGTTCGGGCCTTGCGGCGCGATTTTCAGACTCCGGTCTATGGCCGCCAAGGCTTGCTTGTGGCGGCCGGCCCGCAGGTGTATCCGGGCGAGGGTGTAGGACGGCATCGGATTTTTGGGCGCCAATCGCTGTGCCTTGTCCAGCGCGCCAATGGAATCCTTTTCCCGGTTGAGCTGGGAATAGGCAAAGGCCAGCCCGTACTGAGCCTCGGCGCTTTGTGGATTCTTCGAAAGCGCAAAGTTGTAATGCGGAAGGGCTTTTTGGGGTTGATTGCGTTCCGTGGCTAGAAAGTCGGCATATTCCACGCGCAGTTTGAGCTTGTTGGGCGCGAGGGAAACTGCTTTCGCATACTGTTGATCGGCCCCGACATAGTTCTTTCGCAATTTCAGCAATCTGGCCTGTGTGCTGTAAAATTCACTCACCTTGGGCGAGGCCTGGATGCCTTGGGCGAGAATTTTCTCGGCGCCAGCAAGATCTTTCATCCGGACAGCAACTTCCGTCAGTCCCAGATAGGCGCCCGGCGCCTTGGGATTGGCTTCCAGAAAGGCGTTGAAGATGCTTTTGGCCCGGACGAAGTCGCCCTTTTCAGTCGCCTCCATACCGCTGCGAAAAGAAACTCTTTCCCCGCCGCTAGTTACTTCTTGCGGTTGATCGGTCGGCAAATCGATAACGGGTATGGCCAGCGCATCCGGGGCGAAACCGGCGATCAGCATCAGTACGGCCGCCATCAGGGCGCCCGCAAGACGGGCTCGTGTCATGGTTTTGCTCCGATTTTTCAACGCTGGCGCCCGAAAAGAAAAAGGCAGCACCCGAAGATGCTGCCTTTTCCTAAACTAAGGCAATTGCAGCCTTTTTACTAGGCTGCCTTGGCCTTGCGACGGCGGCCGGCGGCAATCGCGCCCGCCAAGCCGGCGCCAAACAGCGACAGGGTGAGGGGCTCAGGAACGCCGCGGGGAGGAACGACAACCGAACCTTTGACGCCCCGGAAGGCGAAGACGAAGGTCGGGAAGACATTGTTCGCGCCACCAGCGGCAGCGGTACTCTGGCCCAGGCTGTAAAGTTCCGGCGAAATGCCGGACAGCAAGGTCAGGGCGTCGGCTTCGTCGGCACCGGCGCCGTAGAAGATGTCGAAGGTGTAGGTCGCGCCATTGGCCAGGCCGCCGAAATCAAACACGAACAGAGCGCCATGGTCCCTGGGACCGACGTCCGTTAAGTCGGTATTGACCGGAACGCCGCCGATGCCGGTGTTGGCAACGGCCGTCAGCGGATTGGCGTTGGCGAAGCCATCGTTGGTCGAGCGCACCAGCGAGGTGGTGGTTGCGGTGCCCTTGATGGTGACGAACTCGCGGAATTCCGTCGGCGGAACGTCCCAGTCCATGGCGCGCGCAAAGCGAAGGTTGGTGATGGCGGCGCCGGTGCTGTTGGTCAAGGTCACAGTGTCCTTGAACAGGGCGCCGGTGGCGGTGGTCGCACCTTGGCTGAAGACCTGCGTGACGCCCAAGCCCGTCATCACCGTATTGGAGGTGAAGGACAAGACCGGCGCGGCGGCTGAGGCGTTGTTCGACGTGCCGCCGGAAGACGCCAGAACCGTGATGTTCTGGTTTCCGGTGCTGCGGCCGACTTGTCCGCCGGTGGTGCCGTTGTAGGAAACGCCCCAGGCTTCGCAGAAGCAGCCCGGCGACAAGGCGTCTTGGAAGCCGACGCGGCTGCCCTGACCGGTGAAATTATAACCGATGCCGATAGTGCCGACCGAGGTGTTGGCATCCAGCGAGCCGTCATCATTGATGCCGATGCGGGTCGTGCCGTTTCCTGAAACGATCAAACCGTTGGCGAAGGCCGGGCTCGCGACCGCCATCGCGGTGCAGAGCAGCGCCGCACCCAAAGAAATTCTACCAATCATGTGTATTCCCCATCTCGGTTTGCATCGCGCGAATCGCGAAATCCGGTAGGTTAAAAGCAAACAACGGGCCAAATTGGTAAGTCATTGTTAGAGAACAATTTAGATTCGCATACTTCTGTGAAATGTAACAAATTTTTACATATGCGTCCGCCTTTTCCGCAACACGGAAAGGGTTCCCGTGGCGCTTTTATGTCGGGTTTTAGGGGTATCGAGCAATTTCGTGACGGCCATCGCGCTGGCGGCTGGCGTCGAAAGAATGGCTCCCCGGGCAAGATTCGAACTTGCGGCCAACCGGTTAACAGCCGATTGCTCTACCACTGAGCTACCGAGGAACAGGGCACTCTTAGGAGGCGCTATCTAGCGCCTCCCTCCCACTGTGACTACATCAAACTGAGAAAAAATGAAGAGTTTTTCCATGAGCTCAAAGGCATGACAAAAAAGCACTTCGTCCGGTTGGGGAAATACCGGCTGCCCTTGCCCGGCTCCTGGATATTGCGGGTTTTCACCGGAGCGGTCCTGATTCTGGGTGGATTTCTGGGCTTCCTGCCTGTGCTGGGCTTTTGGATGGTGCCGCTGGGTCTGATTGTTCTGTCGATCGACCTGCCGATTGTGCGCCGCTGGCGCCGCCGTCTTGAAGTGTGGTGGGGCAACCGCAAGAAAGCCAAGGCCGTCAAAAATCACCACAGGGGCCATTAAAGAAAAATGAGGCCGGGAGGTTATCCCGGCCCCAAGGCGTTGGGTAATGGTGGGGTGTCTTCAAGGAAGACGAGCGGGAACATGCGCCCCAGACAGTTAACAAGGCCTTAACCGAGAATGAAAAAGTTCCGTGGTCGGATCAAAAAGGCGGCGCCGGGTTCTATAGCGAAAAGACAAGTTTGCGTGGAGGCCACGCCCGGAATTGAACCGGGGTTCACGGATTTGCAATCCGCTGCGTCACCACTCCGCCACGTGGCCTCACAAGTCAGGCCGGACGGGTCCGGCACGCGGCTGGCGGCTATAGCAGACGGGCGGGCGCAGGGACAAGCATGGGCCAC
>DATEEB010000237.1:0-9980 GCA_035281345.1 Rhizomicrobium sp.
CCCAGCAATTCGGACTGCATGCTGCGGCGGCGCGCATTCATCCAATTGACGTTGCCGCGCACCGTGTTGATCTCGCCGTTATGGGCGATGAAGCGATAGGGATGCGCCAGCTTCCAGGACGGGAAGGTGTTGGTGGAAAAACGCTGATGCACCAGCGCCACCGCCGATACCGTCAGCGGATTCTGCAGGTCGCGATAGAAGCGGCCCACATCATGGGCCAGCAGCAAGCCTTTATAGACCACCGTGCGGGTGGAAAGGCTGGGAATGTAAAGCTGCTGGATCGCAGGCAGCTTGTGCTTCTTGGCCAGCTCGGCCAGTGGGTTCTGCGCTTGCTTGCGAATGGTCAGCAGTTTGCGCTCGAACTGATCCTGATCCTTGGTATGCGAGCCCGCGGCAATAATCGCCTGGCGGATCAGCGGCATGCCATCCAGAACCGTCTTGCCCAGACCGGCGGGGTCGGTGGGCACATCGCGCCAACCCAACAGCTTTTGGCCTTCGACCTTGATGTAATGCTCGAACTGCTTGACCACGATCTCGCGCGCCTTGGCTTCGCGCGGCAGAAAACACATGGCCACCGCATACTGGCCCGGCGGCGGCAAGGTGACGCCGGTTTCCTTCGCCCATTCGCGAAACAAAGGATCGGGAATTTGAATCAGGATGCCGGCGCCATCGCCCACCAAGGGATCGGCGCCCACCGCGCCGCGATGGTCCAGATTGATCAGAAGCTGAAGCCCCAGCCCAATGATCTCATGGGACCTGGCGCCCTTGATGTTGGCGACAAAGCCGACGCCGCAGGCGTCATGCTCGTTGCTTGGGTCGTAAAGACCCTGTTTTGGCGGCAAACCCATCTAAACCCCAACCATACGATCGGACACGCCTTCCCCGCCCCGCATCAGAGGCCAAGAACCCGCCCGTTTCTTAGAATTACCCGGCATGTGAACACGCCACCAGTTGCGGCGCAACATGTCAGGTGTGCGTCAATTTAATGAGTGTTCCTACGTTTTGAGAATGACTCACAAAAAGTCAGCCCGATTGACTCCCCGATTGGCTGGCGCATTATAGAACATACAGTGAACAGTAAAGAAAAATTGGCGGACTTGCGCCATTATTTGACACGCTACAGTCTGCCGCCCGACCCAGCGCCCACCCGCTGGGCCACCCACAGGCGGATGCGGTTCTGGGCGGGCTTCGACTGGGCACCTGGCACGAAATCTTCGCCAACGATGGAGCGCCGACGACTTTGCCGCAGCGCTGGCGTTGCTGGCCACAGGCAGAAGGCTCCTCATTCTTATGAAGCGATTGAGTATGGCACAAGCCGGTGCACTTTGATGTCTGAGCTGGTCCTGGTTGATTGGACAGTTATGCAGCTGCGTTAAGATGTATTCATTTCGGTTGCCGCTCATGCTGCCCAAACCTGACCTGATCCCAAAGCCTTTTGCAGTTGTTGCGGCTATGGAGATGCGGGCGGCGCGGCGTTCGGAAGCATCGCAGAAGATCGGTTGATTGACCATTTTCTGTCGCAGCCCAGTAGGAGCGCGTTAAGGGGTGCGCGTCATGGCGTCGCCATAGCCGGGAGCGACATGGCGATGCCGCGCGTTCATGCTAACAGAGAGCAGCGATTCAGGCGGTTATCACGTGGCGTCTTATAATTGTTCGAAATGTCCGGGCTATTGCTGCTCCTATCCTCTGATACCCCTGAAGAAGCGTGATGTGCAACGGCTGGCCGACTATTTCGGCCTGAGCTTTGAGGCGGCTGCCAAGAAATTCACCAAGGTGGACGGCGAAGAGCCCTATGCGATGCGGCGCAAGGCCGATCCGCATTTCGGCAAGACCTGCCGTTTCTTCGATATCAAGAAGCGGTGCTGCACTATTTATAAAGCCCGACCCACCATTTGCCGCGAATATCCCGGCGGAGGATGTGGCTATTACAGCTTCCTGATGTCGGAGCGTAATTCCCAGGAAGACAAGGATCACATCGCTTCGACCTGGAACCTCTAGCGACGGTTTGCGCCCCGATCAGCCATCCATGGTGCACCGCACTGTAGCAAATGCCTTGGCCAATACGCTTTTTTTTGATCTAACCCCTGTCAAAGAATAACGGGGACCTGGGGTAACAGGCGGACATCCGGCCGGAATTTAAAGCGGTTCGGCCACCTTCGTCTGCGCGCCAAAATCCCAATACCCCGAACCGGCAGCGTGCGCCCAAGGGCGGCGCAGACGGACAAGACTTAAGGGAAGGATATGCCGGGCTTGCCCGGCGAATGTGGGAAACACGGCGCGACAGCAGCCGACAGACGGAGAAGCAAAATGTTCCATCAACTACTGACTCCCGTGGGCGACAGCCTGCTGCTGTCCTTTCTGGTCGCCGCCATTCCGATCGTGGTGGTGCTGTTGATGCTGGGCGTGTTCCAGCGTCCCGCCTGGCAAGCCTCGCTGGCCGGCCTTGCGACGGCGCTCCTGGTCGCCGTCGGGGTTTGGCAGATGCCGGTCAATCTGGCTTTGAACAGTACGGCCGCGGGCGTCACTTTCGCGTTATGGCCGATCATGTGGATCGTGTTCGCCGCCCTGATCCTCTACAACACCGCGGTACTATCGGGGCGTTTCGACGCCTTCCGCCGCTGGGTGCTGGCGCATCTTCCCAATGACAAGCGCATCGTCCTGGTCGTGATCGGCTATGGCTTCGGCTCGCTGCTGGAAGGCGTATCCGGCTTCGGCGCGCCGGTTGCCATTACTGCCTCGCTGCTGATCATGCTGGGCTTCAAGTCTCTGGATGCGGTGGTTTATGCCTTGATCTTCAACACTGCCCCGGTGGCTTTCGGCTCGCTGGGTATTCCGATCACCACGCTCGCCGGCGTCACCGACCTTCCCGCCTCCACCCTGGGCGCGATGGTGGGCCGCCAACTGCCCTTCTTTGCGCTGCTGCTGCCCTTCTATGTCATGGCCATGTATGGCGGCATGAAGTCGGTGCGTGAACTGACCCCCGTCCTGCTGGTCGCCGGTGGCGCCTTCGCGCTGGGCCAGTTCGTCGCGTCGAACTATATGACCTATGAGCTGACCGACGTGGTTTCGGCGGGTTCGTCCTTGGTCGCCACCGTACTGTTCCTGCGGGTATGGCAGCCCAAACCCAGCGCGGAGTATGCCTTGGTGGTGCCGGTTGAAGATCCCAATGCGCCTCACGGTAAAGTCCCGGCCTGGCAGGGCTGGCTGCCCTGGCTGATCATGATCGGCGTGGTGATGGTCTGGACACACTTCAAGGTCGCAACCACCTTCGCGCAGCCGATCCAATGGCCTGGTCTGCACAATCAGGTCTTTATCACCCTGTATGAAAAGCCTTATGCGGCGGTCTGGAACTTCCAGCCCTTCGCCACCGGCACCGCCATCCTGGTGACGGCGATCCTGACCGCGCTTGCGACCGGTGTCGGTATCTCGAAATTCTTCGAGGCCATCCGCACCGCCTGGAAGCAAATCCTGCTCCCCGCGGTAACTGTTATGGCGATCGTGGGCATGGCCTATTTGGCGAACTATTCGGGCTTGACCTACACGCTGGGCATGGGCGTTGCCAAAACAGGGGTTCTCTTCCCCCTGCTGTCGGCCTTCCTGGGCTGGCTGGCGGTGTTCCTGTCGGGCAGCGATTCTTCGGGCAACGCCTTGTTCGGCAATCTGCAGGTCGTCGCCGCGCGCCAGCTCAATCTGGACCCGGTGCTGATGGCAGCCACCAACTCGTCGGGCGGCGTTTTCGCCAAGATGATTTCGCCGCAGAACATCGCCACCGGCGTTGCGGTCAGCGACCTGAAGGGGCACGAATCCGCGATCTTCCGCCGCACCTTCGTCCACTCGATCATCTTCACGATCATGCTGGGCATCATGGTCTGGCTGCAGCAATTTGTGTGGCCCTGGATGATCCCGCCGCACTGACCAGCAGCGGCAAATTGACAAGAAAAGGCCGGGCGCTAATGTCCCGGCCTTTTCGTTTTGGGCCAGCCGTTTTAGGCTGCCCGCAACCCTCACAAAGAAGAGCATCATGACGGATAGAGTTTCGGTCCACGGCCTGCAAATCGCGCGCGAACTGCACGACTTCGTCGCGAAAGAAGCCCTGCCCGGCACGGGGGTGGATGCGGAAAAATTCTGGGCGAGCTTCGCCGCTTTGGCGGTTCGGCTGATGCCGCAGAACAAAGCCTTGCTGGTCGAACGCGACCGGCTGCAGGCCGCGATTGACGCCTGGCACAAGGCCAACGCCGCCAAACCCATCGATGCCGCCGCCTACACCGCGTTCCTCAAGGAAATCGGCTATCTGCAACCCGAAGGGCCCGATTTTCAGATCGGCACCCAGAATGTCGATCCGGAAATCGCCACCATGGCCGGACCGCAGCTGGTGGTGCCGCTGACCAATGCCCGCTTTGCGCTCAATGCCGTCAATGCGCGCTGGGGCAGTCTGTACGACGCCCTTTATGGCACCGATGCGATTTCCCAGGACGGTGAGCTGGCGTCCGGCAAGGGTTACAATGAAAAGCGCGGCGCGGCGGTCATCGCCTTTGCCCGCGAAGCGCTGGACGGGTGCGCGCCGCTGGCAAGCGGTTCGTGGAAGGACATGGACGGGATTTCCGTCGAGAACGGCGCGCTGAAGCCTGCCTTGAAAGATCCATCGCTGCTGCGCGGCTATGCCGGCGATCCGGCTTCCCCCAGCCTGATCCTGCTGGCCCACAATGGCTTGCATATCGAAATCCATCTCGACCGCTCCACCCCCATCGGCAAAAGCGACAAAGCGGGTATCAGCGATGTGGTGCTGGAAGCCGCCATCACCACCATCATGGACTGTGAGGATTCCATCGCCGCGGTGGATGCGCAGGACAAAGTGGTGGCCTATCGCAACTGGCTGGGGCTGATGAACGGCAATCTGACCGCCAGCTTTGAAAAGGGCGGCAAGACTCTGCAGCGTACCGCCAATCCTGACCGGACCTACACCGCCCCGGACGGCAAAAGCGTCACCCTGCCGGGCCGCAGCCTGTTGTTCATCCGCAATGTCGGCCATCTGATGACCAGTGACGCCATTCTTCTGCCCGATGGTAGCGAGATTGGCGAGGGCCTGATGGACGGCGTGGTCACCAGCCTGATCGCATTGCACGACATCAGGGGCAAGCGCCGCAACAGCCGCAAAGGCAGCATCTATATCGTCAAGCCCAAGATGCACGGCCCCGCCGAAGTGGCCTTCACCAACGCGCTGTTCGACGGCGTGGAAGACATTCTTGGACTGGAACGCAACACCATCAAGATGGGTGTGATGGACGAGGAACGGCGCACCTCGACCAATCTCAAGGAATGTATCCGCGCCGCCAAGGATCGCATCGTCTTCATCAATACCGGCTTTTTGGACCGTACCGGCGACGAGATGCACACCTCCATGTATGCCGGCCCAATGGTACGCAAGGGGGAGATGAAAACCTCCAAATGGCTGGCCGCCTATGAAGACCAGAATGTGGACATTGGTCTTGCCTGCGGCTTTCAGGGCAAGGCGCAGATCGGCAAAGGCATGTGGGCGATGCCCGACAAGATGGCCGACATGCTCAAGGCCAAGATCGGCCATCCAAACGCGGGCGCAAGCTGCGCCTGGGTGCCCTCACCCACCGCCGCGATCCTGCACGCGCTGCACTATCACCAAGTCAGTGTGAAGGCGCGGCAGGATGACCTTAAATCGCGCACCCGCGCCAAGCTGTCCGACATTCTCACCATCCCCCTGGCGGACCGGCCCAATTGGTCGCCGGAAGACGTGCAGCAGGAACTGGACAATAACGCCCAGGGCATTTTGGGCTATGTGGTGCGCTGGGTGGATCAAGGCGTGGGCTGTTCCAAGGTGCCCGACATCCACAATGTCGGCTTGATGGAAGACCGCGCCACCTTGCGCATTTCCAGCCAGCATCTCGCCAACTGGCTGGAGCATGGCATCTGCAAGCCCGATCAGGTGCTGGAAAGTTTGAAACGCATGGCCAAAGTGGTGGACCAGCAGAATGCCGGCGATCCGCTCTATCGGCCGATGGCGCCCTCTTATGACGGCATCGCCTTTAAAGCGGCCTGCGATCTGGTGTTCAAAGGCAAGGAGCAGCCGTCCGGCTACACTGAACCGCTACTGCACCAGGCGCGCAGAAAGCTGAAGGGGTGAAGGCGGAATAGCGAAGGGTTCGGTGGACCTTTGTCCCGCCCGAACGGTCCATAGCGACAGCGTATGGACGCGTCGCGCAGCCAAGCGCGACACGAGGCCGGAAAAAGGGCGCCTTGCGATGCCTTTTTTGTTTCCGGTTTTTACTTCGACTTATCCAACGCCTTCAGGATTGCATCCGTCATCTGGGTGGTGCCGACCTTGGTCATGCCCGGCTGCATGATGTCGCCCGTCCGGTAGCCATCGGCCAGCACCGCATCCACCGCTTTCTCCAGCCGCGCCGCCTCATCCTTCAGACCGAAGGAATAGCGCAGGCACATGGCGAAGGAGAGAATGGACGCGATGGGATTGGCCAGACCCTGACCCGCGATATCGGGCGCCGAACCATGGATCGGTTCATACAGCGCCGACGGCAAGCCGTTGGGCTTCTTGTCGCCCAAAGACGCGGAGGGCAGCATGCCGATGGAACCGGTCAGTTGCGCCGCCTCATCCGACAGGACATCGCCGAACAGATTGTCGGTGACCAATACATCGAACTGCTTGGGATTGCGCACCAGCTGCATGGCGGCATTGTCGGCCAGGATGTGATGCAGCTCGACATCGGCATAGTCGCGCTTATGCAGGGCGGTAATGACCTCCTTCCACAAGACGCCAGTGACCATCACATTCGATTTTTCGGCACTGTGCACCTTGCCCGAACGCAGCCGTGCCATCTCGAACGCGACGCGGCAGACCCGCTCGATCTCGCTGGTGGTATAGACGCCGGTATCCACCGCGCGCTTCTGGCCGTCAGGCAAGGTGGTGGTTTCTTTGGGTTCGCCGAAATAAACCCCGCCCATCAATTCGCGCACGATCAAGATGTCCAGGCCCGAAACGATTTCCGGCTTGAGGGTGGAGGCATCCTTGAGCGCGTCAAAGCACAGGGCCGGACGCAGATTGGCGTACACACCCATATCCTTGCGGACCCGTAAAAGCCCGCGCTCGGCGCGCTTCTCGAACGGCAGGCCGTCCCATTTGGGACCGCCCACCGAGCCCATCAGCACCGCATCGGCGGCAATCGCTTTCACAAAGGTCTCGTCGGGGTCGGGACGGCCGGTGGCGTCAATCGCCGCGCCGCCCAGCAGCGCCTCTTCGGTCTTGTAGGGCAGGCCTTTTTGCCCGTACCAGCCGACCACCCGCATGGTGGCGTCCAGAACTTCGGGGCCGATGCCGTCGCCCGGCAACAGAAGCAGCTTGTACTCGTTCATGAAGAGGCTCGTTCGCTTATAGCCAGGGCGCCTGGGTGCGCTGATTTTTCTCGAAGCTGTCGATCTTCTCGCCCGCCCGCATGGTGAGTCCGATATCGTCCCAACCGTTCAACAAGCACTGCTTGCGGAACGCATCCACCTCGAACGTGATCAGGCCGCCGTCGGGACCGCGGATTTCCTGTTTCTCCAGATCGATGGAGATGATGGCATTGGCGCCGCGCATCGCATCGTCCATCAATTTGTCGACCTGTTCTTGCGGCAGCTTGATCGGCAGGATGCCGTTCTTGAAGCAATTGCCGTAAAAAATGTCGGCAAAGCTGGGCGCGATGACGCAGCGGATGCCGAAATCCAACAGCGCCCAGGGCGCGTGCTCGCGGCTGGAACCGCAGCCGAAATTGTCCCCCGTCACCAAAATCTTGGCCTGGCGATAGGCGGGCTTGTTCAGCACGAAATCCGGCTTTTCGCGGCCGTCGGGATCAAAGCGCATCTCGTCGAACAACGCTTTGCCCAACCCGGTGCGATGGATGGTCTTCAGATATTGCTTGGGAATGATCATGTCGGTGTCGACATTGATCATGTTCAGGGGGGCGGCGACGCCCGCGAGCTTGTTGAAAGGTTCCATGGGGCGGGGACCTTAGCCAATTTCGCGCAAAAGTGAACCCCGTTCCCAAGCGACAAAAAACCCGCCTTTCGGCGGCATTTTTCAGGTTTTATGGGGCTCGGTATAGATCTGGCGCCCAACGGCGCTTTAGCTTGTCGCCTGAAAAGCAGCCACGCATTTGCGCGCGCGGGTCAAAATTTCGGCGTCGCTGAAATCGGGCTTGAACAATTCCGAGCCCAACCCGAATCCGGCGGCGCCCGCTTTGCGCCATTCCGACATATTGCCCGCGCCAACCCCGCCTACGGCATAGACCGGAATGGTTTTCGGCAAGACAGCCAGCATCGCCTGCAGGTGAGCGATGCCGCCGGTTGCGGCGGGGAACAGCTTGAGGTACTTCGCGCCCGCCGCCACCGCCGCGAAGCCTTCGCTGGGGGTATAGAAACCGGGCATCACCGTCAGGCCTTTGGCCACACCCCGCGCGATCACGGCCATATCGGTGTTGGGCGTCACCATCAGCTTGCCGCCAGCATCCGCCACCCGGTCCGCATCGGCCCCTGTCAACACCGTACCCGCGCCGGTCAGACAGCGCGCGCCGAACGTCTTGGCGAGAATTTCGATGCTTTTGAACGGATCGGGCGAATTCAGCGGCACTTCAATGGCGCGCAATCCCGCCTCGAACAGCGCCCCCGCAACGCCTTCGATCCGGGCGGGCGTGACGCCGCGCAGGATCGCCACCATGGGCAATTCGGCCAAAACAGAATCCGTCATCATGAAAAAATTTCCGCATGGGCGTGGACAAGACCCGCCAGGGCCGCCCGGTCGCCATCCATCACCGCGCTTTCCATATCATAGATACTCAGCGCCTTGGCATAAAGCGAGGCCAGGGACGGCGTGCAGATCAATTGCACCGGCCCCTTGATGTCGAGCAGGATTTGCGCCGTCCCGATATCCTTGCCCAGCACCAGCCCCGACAAATAGGACGCGGCGTCGCCCTTGGCCATTTCGCCGGTAACGACCCGGCTGCGCGCGCTGAACAGCAGATGCAGCAAATCGGCCTTGCGGTTTTGCCGCGCGAAATCGAGCCCCAGCGCGAAGGCCGGGCTTTGCGCGTCCACCTCCTGGCTGTCACGGGCCAGGACGCTATGGCGGCGCAGCAGTTCGAACAATTCCCCCGACAGGGCGGTTTGGATTTGCAGCACCGCGCCGTCCGCCACCGCCACCCATTTGGCATGGGTGCCGGGCAGGCAAAAAATATGACGGCCTTTGGCCAAGTGCGGGTAGAGGCGCAAAGCCCCCAAAATCTGGGTCTCCTCCCCACGCATCACATCGGGTGCGCCTGTCCCGCTTTTACAAGACAGTCCGGGAAGAATGGCAATGGCGCGGCCGTCGTCTTGGAACCGCAACGCGGCGTCCGCGATGGCGCTGGGCTTGGCCGGGCATTTCAAATAGGGCACCTCGCGCCAGCCGATGGTGGAACCCACCATGCCGGCCAGCACCGCCGGCAACACACCATGCGCCTTGTCCCACGCCGCCACGGCAGCGGCAAAGCGGGCGGCGCAATCGGGGACCGAAGCGCCTTCGCCTTCGGCGCGCGCCAGCACATGTCCGCCCGTGTCGCAAAGATAAAGCCGCAACCGGCTGGTACCCCAGTCTGCGGCAATGAAGGCAGGTTGGCTCATTGCCGCCTTCTAGAGCAAGTTGGAACCAGATGGAACTTGCCGCCGGATTTTTCGCTATCCGACGATAGGGTGCGCTGAACTCTCTTTGAGCAACGCCTTGCCGTTAAAAGCGCTTATGGCCGCTTGACGTGCGGCTTTGCCGCATCGCGCGGCTGCACCGGCCCGCCATTGCCGGTCAATATATCCTGATAGAAGGCCCTGTCCTGGCTCGTTACCCGGACGGTCACCAAAGTTCCGCCGCGCCGCACCCCTTCCGCATAGCCGGCCGCGTCATTCTCGCTGATACCGGCCTCGATCAAAGC